>VAZT01000071.1 GCA_005884825.1 Alphaproteobacteria bacterium | reverse complement strand
GCTGGTCGTCAGATGATGAAACCCGTTCTGCAGGCAATGACGGAAGGCATGGATGCCGTTTTGCGCCAGCTCACCGCGGATCTGGTCGCCGAGCGCACCGTCGAGCGCCGCGAACACCGCCTTCGAATCCCGAAATGCGAAAGGCAGCAACGGCAACGCACTGGTCGGCGCGACCTCGCCGAACGTCGCCCCCGCCATAAAGAATTCTAGCGCGCCGCTGCGCATATCAGCGAGCATCTTGGGGTCGGGTCCGAGCCGGCTCTCCGGAAACACCTCGACGACGAACTCGCCATCCGTCTCTCGGCGGATCGCCTCCGGCATCTCGGTGATCCGCCGGACGGTGGGGCTGCCGGCAGGCTGGTTGAGGCCGAGGCGATAGCGAAATCGCGGCGTCTTGTCGTTCGACATCGGTTGATGATAGTCGACGGGGGCAGTCACGGAAAGCTGCACGCCGGCCGCAAGGTGCTACAGCCCCTTTTCGACCATATCCAGCAAGCGTTGCCCGATCGCATCCCGTTCCGCGGAGGTGAGCCTGCGGAGGGGTCCCTCCGTGAGCAGCATGGCCAGCCCGCGCACCGCGGACCACGCCAGGTATTCCGCGCCCGGGCGGCGTTCGGGGGGCAGCACGCCGGCATCGACGAGCCTGTCGAGTGCGTCGCCCAGCAGTTGAAAGGGATTGCGGCCGCTATTCCCGGCCTTGGCCGGAATTGGTTCGCCGCGCGTTTCGTCGGGGATCGCGAAGGCGGTGTGGAACAATCCCGTTTCTTCCTGGGCAAACCGCAGGTAAGCAGTGCCGATCGCCCGCAGGCTCGCACGAGCGGCGTCGGCGGGGCTGGCTCCACGGGGCACCCGGGCCAGCTCAGCCTCCATTCGGCGAGCCAGCGCCGACAAGGCGGCCGAGCGGACCGCTTGCAAGAGCTCCCATCGGCTGGCGAAATGCCGGTACGCCGCATTGGGAACAACGCCGGCGCGCCTGGTGGCTTCGCGCAGCACGACCGCGTCGGGCCCGCCGGCGCGTGCCAGTTGGATCCCGGCTTCGAGCAGCGCGCGTCGCAGGTCGCCGTGGCGATACGTGCTGCGTTCCGGGGGACTGATTGTCGCGTCGCTCACGATTTTATATGTGGACACCGTCCATTTCGCTTGTTATAGCATTGTGTACGGCGTACACAAAGCCGTTTACCCAACCTGAGGAGGAGTAGCGATGCAGGTCCAACCTTACCTATTCTTCAACGGCCGCTGCGAGGAGGCTGCCGAGTTCTATCGCCGCGCGCTCGGCGCCGAGGTGGCGATGCTCATGCGGTGGAAGGACTGTCCCGAGCCGCAGCAACCGGGCATGGTCCCGCCAGGCAGCGAGAACAAGGTGATGCATATGCGCTTCCGCATCGGCGATACGGAGATATTGGCCTCCGACGGCCAGTGTGCTGGGCAACCGAGTTTTCAAGGCTTTGCACTGTCGCTGACTGCCGCCAACGAAGCCGAGGCAGAGCGCTTCTTTAGGGCCCTGAGCGACGGCGGGCAGGTACGGATGCCGTTGGCCAAAACGTTTTTCTCGCCGAGTTTTGGCATGGTCGCCGACCGCTTCGGCGTGTCGTGGATGGTCTTGGTGGAGGGTTGACAGGCGCCGATTCTGTCGTTACGAGAGCGGCACCGTGGTGGATTTGAGCCGACCGGCTTGCGGCCACGTTAAAGAAGCGCTAAAAGGTCGGGAGTTCTGAAAGGAGCCCTGGCCCGCGCGGGACCGGGGCTTTTTCATGCCCGGATCGGCGCGGCCGCACATTGGAGACCCGCCGATGACCAAGCCCATCCTGCCCGCCGACCTCGCCGAAACACTGGATCCCGCGACTATCCTCGTGCGCGGCGGCGCCACCCGCAGCCCGTATGACGAGACCTGCGAGGCATTGTTTATGACCTCGGGCTTTATCTACGACACGGCCGCGGCGGCCGAGCAGGCCTTCGCGCAGGAGGGCTCGCGCTTTGTCTACTCGCGCTATCGCAACCCGACGGTGGCGATGTTCGAGGAGCGGCTGCGGCTGCTCGAAGGCGCCGAGGCCTGCCGCGCCACCGCGAGCGGGATGGCGGCGGTGTTTGCGGCACTGCTGTGCCGTCTGCGCGCCGGCCAACGCGTCGTGTCGAGCCGCGCCTTGTTCGGCTCTTGCCACTACATCGTTGCCGATTTGCTGCCGCGTTGGGGCATCGAGACCGTCTTCGTCGACGGGCGTGACCTCGGCGCCTGGGAGGCGGCGCTCGCCGGCGGGGCATCACTGGCGTTTTGCGAGAGCCCGTCGAACCCGGCGATGGAGATCATCGATCTTGCCGAGGTCGCGCGCCTGACCCACCGCGCCGGCGGCATCCTCGTCGTGGACAATGTGTTCGCGACGCCGCTCCTGCAAAAGCCATTGGTATTGGGCGCGGATGTCGTCGTCTATTCGGCGACCAAGCACATCGATGGCCAGGGACGCTGTCTCGGCGGCGCAATCGTCGCCTCGGAGAAATTCATCAAGGACGATCTCGGTCCCTTTTACCGCCACACCGGGCCATCCTTGAGCCCATTCAACGCATGGCTTCTGTTGAAGGGCCTTGAAACCTTGGAACTGCGGGTCGAGAGGCAATGCCGCACCGCCGCTGCGGTTGCCTGCTATTTGGAGAGCCATCCAAAGATCACGCGCGTCCTCTACCCCGGCCTGCCGAGCCATCCGCAATTCGAGCTTGCGCGCCGGCAGATGAAACAGGGCGGCAGCCTCGTCTGCTTCGATGTGGCCGGCGACAAAGGAGCCTGTTTCCGTTTTCTCGATGCGCTGCGCCTCGTCGATATTTCCAACAACCTTGGGGATTCGAAGTCTCTCGTCACCCATCCGGCGACGACGACGCATTCGCGGCTCAAGCAAGAGGAGCGGGCTGAACTCGGGATCGGCGACGCTCTGGTGCGCTTTTCAGCCGGACTCGAAGCCGAGTCCGACCTTCTCGGCGACATCGAGCGCGCCCTGAAGCAGGTTTAGCTGGTTTGTTTTGTGAAATAATTACAATTGACATGGTAGAGGTGGCATAATTATCTGAACCACACCGAGAAGCGGGGTTGGGCCGCTTCGCCTCCGAAGGGCCTCCGATATGGTTCAGATCAACTCAGTTTCGAAGGCCGAGGCGGTCAAGCAGCAGAGCCGGCAATTGCGGGGTCACATTGCGCGCGACCTCGCGGACACCACTGTGCCGTTCGACAACCAGGGTTATTCGCTCCTCAAATTCCACGGGATCTACCAGGGTTACGACCGCGACAGCGCCACCGAGCGCAAGCAGCGGGGCGACGACAAGGTCTGGCAGTTCATGGTCCGCGTCCGCATCCCCGGCGGGCGGCTCACTGCCGAGCAATACCTTGCCCTCGACGGGCTCGCAGACCATTACGCCGACGGGTCATTGCGGGTCACGACGCGGCAGAGCATCCAGTTTCACGGCGTCGTCAAGGCCGGGCTCAAATCGGCGATCGGCGAGATAAACACGGCGCTGTTGACGACCTTGGCGGCGTGCGGCGACGTCGTGCGCACAGTCACGACCACGCCGGCACCGATCCGGGACGCGGTGCACGATCGGTTGGAAGCCGAGACGCGCCGATTGTCCTCTCATCTCCTACCGCGGACCCGCGCCTATCACGAGATCTGGGTCGACGGCGCCCCTTGGGAGCCGAATGAGGGGCAGGAGAACGCGGGTGCCGACGACGAGCCGGACCCGCTCTACGGCGAGCGCTATCTGCCGCGCAAATTCAAGATCGGCCTCGCGATCCCCGAGGACAACACGATCGACGTGCTGACCAACGATTTGGCGATCATCGGTTTGTTCGACGGAGACCGGCTCGCCGGATACAATTTCCTGCTCGGCGGCGGGCACGGGATGACCCACAACAACCCGAAAACTTATCCGCGTCTCGCGACCCCCGTCGCCTTTGTCGAGCCCGAGGATCTGCTCGAGGCCGCGGCGGCGGTGGTGCGTCTGCACCGCGACCATGGCGACCGCGGCAATCGCCGCCATGCCCGGCTAAAATACGTGGTTGCCGAGAACGGCGAAGACTGGGCCCGCGCGCGGCTCTCGGAATACCTCGGCAAACAACTCGAACCGTGCCGCCAGATGCCGGCTTTCGTCGTACCGGACCATCTCGGCTGGCACGAGCAGGGCGACGGAAAGCTCTATCTCGGCATACCGGTCTCGAGCGGCCGCATCGCCGGTGAGATCCGGGCGGCATTGCGGGAGATCGTCAGCCGCTTCCGATGCGATCCGATCTTGATGCCGAGCCAGGACATCATCCTGAGCGAGATCTACCCGGAGGACCGGGGCGCCATCGAGACCGTGTTGCGCCAGCACGGCGTGCGGTTGGCGGACGACATGCTGCCGGCCGAGCGCTGGGCTCTCGCCTGCCCGGCTCTGCCGAGCTGCGGACTGGCGTTAACCGAGGCGGAACGCGTCCGCAGCGACGTCGTCACCGATATCGAGGCCAGGCTGCGGCTTTACGGGATCGAGCGCGAACGGCTCAGCATCCGCATCACCGGCTGCCCGAACGGTTGCGCGCGGCCCTATACCGGCGATATCGGCATCGTCGGCCGCATGCCCGGCTTTTATGCCCTGTTCGTCGGCGGTGACTTCGAAGGCACCCGGCTCAACACCGCGCTCGCCGATAAGGTGCCGCTGCACGGCATTGCGGAGGTGCTCGACCCGCTATTCGCCCTCTACGCATCGGCCCGCGCCGATGGGGAAGGCTTCGGCGATTTCTGCCACCGCGTCGGCATGCCGGCATTGCAGACCGCCCTCGCCGAGCGACAGAAGGGCGCCGCCTGAGCCCGCCCGTCACCTCCCGCTGACGCGTGCCGCTGCTTCTCCCCGCTCGCGGGGTGAGGGGCTCTTTTCACAAACGCCATCGCTCAGTACCTTGAGCACCAACGGGGTTCTTCTTGGAGGTAAGGCATGGCCGTGATCGGGGTGATTGCTCAAGGGATGATGGGTGCCGCGGTCGGGCGCCGGCTGCATGAGAGCGGCGCCGAGGTTCGTACCCTCTTGACCGGGCGCAGCCAGGCCAGCGCGGAGCGAGCCAAGAAGGCCGGCATGGCCGCGGCGGCGAACGAGCGCGAGCTGCTCTCCGGCGCCGATTTCTTTCTATCGATCCTGCCGCCCGGCGAGGCCGAGGCGTTGGCACAGCATCTGGCGCCGGCGTTGAAGGCGCTCGACCGCAAGCCGGTTTATGTCGACTGCAATGCGGTCAGCCCGCAAACCGCAATCCGCATCGGCGAGATCGTCGCCCCGACCGGGGCCGACTTTGTCGATGGCGGGATCATCGGCGGGCCGCCCCGCCCGGGCTACAGCCCGACAATATACGCATCGGGTCCGACGGCGGGCGAGACCGCGGTGCTGCGCGATTGGGGGATCGACTGGCGCGTCATAGACGGGCCAATCGGCGCCGCGTCGGCATTGAAGATGTCCTATGCCGGCATTACCAAAGGGACGACGGCGATTGCCTCGGCAATGCTGCTCGGTGCCGCTCCTGGGTCGCCGAGATGGAGGAGATCTCCGACTTTCTCGAAAAGAACCCGCCGTCGCGCGACATCTATGCCGCAATCGCCCGTCTCTACGCCTATATCGCCGAGGCGGAATCAGAAAAGGAACCCAGCCCTGATAACGCCGTCCGCACCCTCGACCGCGTGCTGGGCAAGAAGTAACCCCCTCGCCCCGCTTGCGGGGAGCGGGTCGGGGCGAGGGGGTTCTACCTTTTCGCCACCTCGTGCTGGGCCAGGTGTTCGAGGACGCGCACCAGGCCGGAATGGTCCCATCCCTTGCCGCCGAGGGCGGCCGCGGCGTTGAAGAGTTCCTGCGTCGTCGCGGTGTTGGGTAAGGATAGGCTGAGGACGCGGGCGCCTTGCAGCGCGAGGTTCAGATCCTTCTGGTGCAATTCGATCCGGAAGCCCGGATCGAAAGTGCGCTTGATCATTCGTTCGCCGTGGATTTCGAGGATTCGCGAGGACGCGAACCCGCCCATCAATGCTTGTCTTACTTTGGCCGGGTCGGCGCCGGCGCGGGAGGCGAAGAGAAGGGCTTCGCCGACCGCCTCGATCGTCAATGCGACGATGATCTGATTTGCGACCTTGGTGGTCTGGCCGTCGCCGTTGCCGCCGACCAATGTGATGTTCTTGCCCATCAGATCGAAGAGCGGCTTGACCTTGGCACAGGCGTGCTCGGGTCCGCCGACCATGATCGTCAAGGAGGCTGCCTTGGCGCCGACCTCGCCGCCGGACACCGGCGCGTCGAGGTAGTCGCAGCCCTTCTTGTTGACCTCCGCGGCAAAGAGCTTGGTCTCGATCGGCGAGATCGAGCTCATATCCACCACGATCTTGCCCGGCGACAGCCCCTCGGCAATCCCGTCCCGATCGAACAGCACGCTCTTCACGTCCGGGGTGTCCGGCACCATCAGGATCACGATCTCGGCTTGCTCGGCAATTGCCTTCAATGCGTCACAGACCGTGGCGCCGGCCTCGCGGACATCGGCCGGCAACCGGCGCCTGCCGTAAACGAAAAGCTCGTGGCCGCCCTTGATCAGATTGAGGGCCATCGGATGTCCCATGATCCCGAGCCCGACAAAGCCGATCTTCATGACTCCTCCTTCCCGCTGAATGAACCGTCGTAACCGCACACTGCTACAGTTTCGGCCAAACGCTCAAGCCGGGGCGACTTGATGACGGTGAGGTGCTAGCGTGAACCCGGCGTCTCCGGGGGGTGATCCATGCTGCGTGCGTTACTAGTTTTTTGCCTGGTGTCTATGGCGGCCCCGGCGCTGGCGCAGGAATACCAGTCGAAAGAGCTTGCCGATGCGGCGCGCGACTGGCGCCGGGGGCTGATAG
>VAZT01000070.1 GCA_005884825.1 Alphaproteobacteria bacterium | reverse complement strand
GAGGGCACCGCCGGCAATACCGGGATCGGCCTCGCGCTGGTCGGCAATGCCCGCGGCTACCGGACCGTCATCGTCATGCCCGAGACGCAGAGCCAAGAAAAAAAGGACATGCTGCTGCTGTGCGGCGTCGATCTGCGGCTCGTGCCGGCGGTGCCCTATGCCAACCCGATGAACTATGTCCGCTATTCCGGGCGCCTCGCCGAGGAAATCGCGGCCCAAGAGCCGAACGGCGCGATCTGGGCCAACCAGTTCGACAACCTCGCCAACCGCCGCGGCCATTACGAAACGACGGGCCCCGAGATCTGGGAGGAGACCGATGGCAGGGTCGACGGTTTCACCTGCTCGGTCGGCACCGGCGGGACGCTTTCCGGGGTCGGGATCGCGCTCAAGGAACGCAACCCCAAGGTCCAGATTTATCTCTCCGACTGTATGGGCTCCGGCATCTACAGCTGGTACGCGCGCCGCGAGTTCAAGCCCGAGGGCAACTCGATCACCGAGGGCATCGGCAACAACCGCGAAACCAAGAACCTGGAGGGGTTCACGCCCGATGGCCAATACCAGATCACCGACGCCGAAATGCTGCCGATCCTCTTCAGCCTGGTTCAGGATGAGGGGCTGGTGCTCGGCGGCTCGACCGGGATCAATGTGTGCGGCGCGATGCGTCTCGCGCGCGAGCTCGGTCCCGGCCGCACGATCGTGACGATCCTCGCCGATTCCGGCACCCGCTACCAATCCAAATTGTTCAACCCCGAATTCCTGAAAGCCCGCGACCTCCCCACCCCACCGTGGCTGTAAATTGCGTGAAATGCTAGCTCCATCCCGGCGAAGGCCGGGATCCATTACCCCAGCCGCACGATGTATTTTGTCTATCTGCTCGCGAGCAGACCGCATGGCACGCTGTATATCGGATGGACGACCAATCTTGCCCGGCGAGTCTGGGAACACAAAAACAAGGTGGTACCTGGGTTCACCACCAAATACGGAGTGGACCGCTTGGTATGGTTTGAGAGCTATGACGACAGGGAAGCGGCCCTGCGTCGAGAAAAAAAGATCAAGGGCTGGAGACGCGACTGGAAGATCAATTTGATCGAGAGACAAAACCGATATTGGATCGATCTCTATGACAATCTGTCCGATGCGTAACGGCCATTGCACGATGGATCCCGGCCTTCGCCGGGATGGCGCTTCAGGGGGGATGCGATGACGGAGCTGCTGTTTCGCGACGATGGGTATCTGCGGTCCTGCGCTGCGCGGGTGGTTGCCGCCGATGAGCGTGGCATTCGGCTCGACCAGACGGTGTTTTATCCGATAGGCGGCGGCCAGCCGGGGGATACCGGCGTGCTGCGCCTTGCCACGGGCCAGTCGATCCCGATCGTCGATACGATCAAGGGCGGCGCTCCCGATGAGGTCGTCCACATCCCGGCGCCCGGCTCGACGCTCCCCGATCCAGGCACGGAACTCGTCGCTGAGATCGACTGGGAGCGGCGGTACCGGCTGATGCGCATGCATACCTGCCTGCATCTGTTATGCGCCATCGTCCCCGGGGCGGTGACCGGCGGTCAGGTTTCCGACGGTAGGGGACGGCTCGATTTCGATGTGCCCGGATCGAGCCTCGACAAGGAGATGCTCTCGGGCCGCCTCAACGCGCTGATTGCAGAGGCGCATCCGGTCGGGCGGCGGTGGATCACCGACGCCGAGCTCGCCGCCCAGCCCGAGCTCGTCCGCACGATGTCGGTCAAGCCGCCGAACGGTATGGGGCAGGTTCGCCTCATCGAAATCTCAGGTATCGATCTGCAGCCCTGCGGCGGCACGCATATCCGCAGCACCAGTGAGATCGGCCCGGTTGCGGTAAGCAAGATCGAGAATAAGGGAAAACAGAACCGCCGCGTGATCCTTGCTCTCGCGGAGTGAGGCAGGAGAGGAGCCATGCCCTACGCGCATCCCGAAGCCCTGGTCGACACCGAGTGGCTCGCCGCGCATCTCGACGACCCGCATATCCGGATCGTCGACTCTTCCTTCAAACTGCCGGGAATTGCCCCGACGGCGCGCGAGGATTACGACCGCGGCCACATCCCGGGTGCCGTGTTCTTCGACATTGACGAAATCGCTGAGCCGGGCACGAGCCTGCCGCATATGATCCCGTCACCCGAGCTGTTCGCGCGCAAGATGGAGCAGCTCGGCATCGGCGATGACGACCGGGTTATCGTCTATGACAGCGCCGGCCTGTCTTCTGCCGGCCGCGCTTGGTGGATGCTGCGCCTGTTCGGACACCACAATGTCGCGCTGCTCGACGGCGGTCTGCCGAAATGGAAGGCCGAAGGGCGGCCGCTCGAAACCGCCGTGCCGAACCCGCCCCGCCGCCGTTTTTCGGCGCGGTTCGATCCGGCGCTGGTCCGCGACAAGCAAGCGTTGTTGGGCAATCTGTCGGCGCGGCGCGAGCAGGTCCTCGACGCCCGCGCCGCGGGCCGGTTCGAGGGTAATGTCGAAGAAACCCGGCCCGGCTTGCGCCGGGGCCATATCCCGGGCAGCCGCAACCTGCCCTACGACCGGGTCACAGACCCGCAGACCCGTCGGTTGCGCGATGCCGAGGCGCTCTCGGGCCTGTTCCGTGACGCGGGCCTCGCGCTCGACCGCCCGATCGTCACGAGCTGCGGTTCGGGCGTCACCGCCTGTGCGCTCGCTTTTGCATTGCACTTGATCGGGCATCCGGGCGCGGCCGTCTATGACGGGTCGTGGTCGGAATGGGGGCTGCCGGGCGACACGCCGGTCGAGACCGGTCCCGCGCCTGCCAAGACGCCGTGACCGCACTCGAAGACGTCATCACCTATCTCGAAATGCTCGGGCGGCCCGCCGGCAGGCGGGTCCCGGCGCCTCTCGACAAGCTCGCGCTGATGCGCGCCGAGGACTGCACCGTTTCATTTTACCGTTACATGTACGATACCGTCGGCCGGCCATGGCTGTGGTTCGAGCGGCGGCTTGTCGGCGATGCGGCGCTGGCCGCCCTCATCGCCAAGCCAACGATCGAGATATTTGTACTCTACGTGCGCGGGGTCCCGGCCGGCTTTTTCGAGCTCGACACGGCGGCACCCCGCGAGACGAAGCTGTGCTATTTCGGGCTCATCCCCGACTTTATCGGCCGTCGGCTCGGCCCCTATCTGCTACAGGCGGCAATCGATCAGGCCTGGTCGAGACCGCTCGACCGTTTTTGGCTCCATACTTCGACTTTCGATCATCCAAAGGCACTGGCCACATACCAGCGCGCCGGCTTTGTCGTCTATGCACGCCGCCGGGTTTCGTTCGACGACCCGCGCGACCTCGGGATTTTGCCTAAGACGGAACCGAGCTAACCCTCACCCTCATTGCGGCTTCGTGCCGACGGCGCAATGCAGCGGGTGGGCCATGAAGAGAAGCCCATCCTGCGCCGCCCGGTCACGCTCGGCTTCCCAGATCGGCAATTCCTGCGCCGACAGCTGGGACAGAACGTGATCTTCGCGGTTGCGCCAGATCGGCCCGCCCGGGCGGTCGAGCGTCACCATTGTCGGAAAGCAGACGAGGTCGACCAGACCGGCTTCGCGCATCCTCCGGTAGAGGCTGCGGTCGGCGACGCCGCGCGGAGCGACCGAATGCGGCGGCACTGTCACTTTGCGCAGGATCGCCTCGGGCAGGTCGAGGTTCCACCACTGCGGCATGTCGACCGCGCGCACGACGAGGCCAACCCGCCCACCAGGGCGGATGACCCGCATCGCCTCGGCGATCGCCCGATCCGCGTCGCATTCTTCGAACACCGTCACCGAATAGGCGCAATCGAACGAATGGTTCGCGAAGGGCAATGCCTCGGCATTGCCCTCGGTGAATCGGATCATCTCCCCGAGGCTCTCCGCCTCGGCCAGCTGCGCGGCCTCGCGCAGCAGGAACGGGTTCACATCGGCCCCGGTGATGGGATTGGCGTCGCCGAGCCGGCGCGCCAGAAGGCGAACCAGCGAGCCGGCGCCGCAGCCGATTTCGAGGACCGCCTCACCGCGCCGCGGTCCGATCTGGTCGATCAAGGTTCGGAACAACGCCTGATAGGTCGGCATCCGGGCGCGGTCCTCGAGCGACGCGACGCCCCCCAAATGCGGACCGCCGAGGGTCACGACGGTGAAGTGCCGGGCGAGGCGCGGGATTGCCGGCGCCCATTGCGACGGCGCCAGAAAAAACGGCAGCAGCATCAGCGCCGGGCCGGAGCCCTCGATGCGGTAGGTAATGCCGGCATGTCTTCCTTCCGCCGTCGTTGAATTCGGCGTGCCCGGGCGCTTCCCATTCGCGGCCAGACGGTCGAGAAAGGCTATCATCCGGTCGGCGATCTCGTCGGTGCGGTCGGCGACGGCATCGCTCCAGCTGCCGGGAGCGTCATACCCAGCGAGCACGGAGCGCTCGGCGGCCGGCAAGCGAGCCGTTGCGCGCGCTGTGGCTTCCGCCGCCGGCCCGCGCTCGCCGGCGATCATCAGAACGCGATCGGCGATGCCGGCAAACGGGGCCGGGTCGAGGCGGCTCGGCACGCACAGCACGATTCCAGGCAGCCGCTCGGGATGCGCTATTACCAGCCCCGAGATGTCGCGCGGGATCGCCGTGCCGAAATACGCCGAGCCGAGACCCAGATGGTCCATCAACGCGACCAACCGATCGGTCGCCGAGATATCGGTGTCCTGCAACGGCATGCCTTCTCTTATCTGAGTGTCAATGGGCGAGGATCTGGCTCAGGAATAATTTCGTGCGGTCGCTCTTGGGGTTGGCGAAGAACTCCTGGGGCGGGCCGCGCTCGACGATCTCGCCGCGATCCATGAAGACCATCGTATCGGCGACGGTGCGCGCGAAGCCCATTTCGTGGGTCACGCAGACCATCGTCATCCCCTCCTCGGCAAGCTCGATCATGACATCGAGGACCTCCTTGATCATCTCCGGGTCGAGCGCCGAGGTCGGCTCGTCGAACAGCATGATCTCCGGCTTCATGCACAGCGAGCGCGCGATAGCGACGCGCTGCTGCTGACCGCCGGAAAGCTGGCCGGGATACTTGTCCGCCTGCTCCGGGATGCGCACCCGCTCGAGGTAGAGGCGGGCAGTCTCCTCGGCCTCCTTCTTCGGCAATTTGCGCACCCAGATCGGAGCGAGGGTCAGGTTTTCCAGCACGGTCAGATGCGGAAACAGATTGAACTGCTGGAATACCATGCCGACCTCGCGGCGGATGGCCTCGATGTTCTTCACATCCGAGGTCAGCTCTATGCCGGCGACGAGGATTTGGCCGCGCTGATGCTCCTCCAGCCGATTGATGCAGCGGATCATCGTCGATTTGCCCGAGCCCGACGGCCCGCAGACGACGACCCGCTCGCCCCTGCCGACGTCGAGGTTGATGTTCCTGAGGACGTGGAAGTCGCCGTACCATTTGTCGACGCCGCGCAGCTCGATGATCGGCGCTCCCGAAGCCGCGTCGGTCACCGCCGCCGCCCCTTGTTGAATTCGCGCTCGAGCATCTGGCTGTAGCGCGACATGAAAAAGCAGAAGCAGAAATAAATTACCGCAGCGAACATATAGGCCTCCGCCGAGGTGCCGCGCCAATTGGCGTCGTTCAGCGCCGCATTGATCGTACCGAGCAGGTCCATCAGGCCAATGATGATGACGAGCGTCGTGTCTTTGAAGGTGCCGATGAAGGTATTGACCAGAGGCGGGATGACCATCGTCAATGCCTGCGGCAGGACGATCAGCCGCGTGCGCCGCCAATAGCCGAGCCCCAGCGCGTCAGCGGCTTCGATCTGGCCTTTCG
>VAZT01000766.1 GCA_005884825.1 Alphaproteobacteria bacterium | reverse complement strand
CCTCGGCGGCGACATTCGACGTCGGATCGATTTTCGATACACGCCACACCATCAAATGGCCACGAAGCGAAAGCGCGCAATCCTTGTTAGCCGCAATTAACCCGGCAAACATTGGACCGCAGAAGGGGTTCCGGTTGGGCTCGGCGCGGTGACGGGGGCTGCCGATTTTCCGTTCAGGAATCGGAAATTTAATCCGCTTTTTTGCCGGTTGCTTTACCGATGTTTAAACAGTCCGGTGCAATTTGCGGGCGATTGCTTGGCTCACCTGAGGAGAATCCGCTTGCGCACCGTTCTTTCCAATCTGATCCGCGACGAATCCGGGGTTACCGCCATCGAATATGCTTTGATCGCCGCATTGATCGCAGTCGCCGCAATCGCGGCCTTCACCCTCGTCGGCACCAATCTCAGTACCACCTTCAGCACCATCGCCGCCAAGCTCTGAAAAAAGCGCTCGATGGCCGTCACGCGTCGTCGAGCGTTACCAACCTCCCCGGCCGCGCAAAAAGAGGACTTCTGACGGATTCGCTGATCCGTGGGTCGCTGCTCTCACGGCGACGGGCTGCGCTCGGGCTCGCGGTACTGGTGGCGCTGGCAATTGCGTTACGGCTACAGCCGATCCTCGTCGACCCCAGCGCGGTCTGGCCAGACGAGATTTTTCAGACCTCCGAGCCGGCCCACCGCCTCGTCTTCGGCAGCGGTCTGGTGGCGTGGGAATTCCAGCTCGGCGTGCGATCCTGGCTGCTGCCCGGCATCATTGCCGGGCTGATGGAGTTGTCGCGGATCGTCGGCGACGGTCCCGACTATTACCTGCCGGTGATTGCTGTCGGTTTTGCCGTGTTGGCCGCGGCACCGGTGGTGTGCTGCTTTCTGTGGTGCCGCCCGCTGTTCGGGGTCACCGGCGCGCTTCTCGCGGGGCTCGCTGTCGCGATCGCCCCCGAACCGGTCTATTTCGGCGCCCGCGCCCTCTCCGAAACGGTCGCCGGCCATCTGCTGATCGTGGCGCTCTGGGTATTGGAACCGGGATATCTGGTCATCTCCCGGCGCCGGCTGTTTGTCGGCGGGGCCTTGCTCGGCCTCGTCCTTGCGACCCGCGTGCAGCTCGCTCCCGCATTAGCCGCCGCGATGCTGTGGACGTCCTCTACAACAGCGTCTACGGGGTGAGCTCGACCTTCGGGGTCGAGCCCTGGCCGTACTATCTTCTCGGCGAGCTCGGCGTCTGGGGCGGGGCGGGCGCGACGATGCTGCTGCTGACGGCGATCGGGGCCTGGCGGCTGCCATTGCTGCTGGTCGTCGCCATCGTCATCCTCGCCGTCCACTCGGGGATCGCCCACAAGGAATATCGTTTCATCTACCCGGCGGTCGTGCCGCTGACTGTGCTCGCCGGGGTCGGGCTCGCCCAGATGGCGAGCTGGGGACGGGAGTGGCTGACCGGCCGCAGCATGCCGCTGACCGCAGCAGCTGCCACCAGCGCCGCCTTCGCCGTGGCCTGGTGGGGCCTGGCGTCGTCACAGGTGTGGAACGGCACAACCCTCACCGCTTACCGTCGATGGATGCACGACAGTCT
>VAZT01000770.1 GCA_005884825.1 Alphaproteobacteria bacterium | reverse complement strand
GTAAAGGCCTGGGAAGAAGGCGCGGAGCACGCCCTCCGCTGGGAGAATGCGCACACCTTTGCGGCCGGGATCCGCGTGCCGCAAGCGATCGGCGATTTCCCGATCCTGCGGGCGGTGCGAGAAAGCGGCGGGTTTGCGACCGCCGTCAGCGACGACGCGATCGCCGCGGCATGGCGGGAGGTTGCCGCCGAGGAGGGGCTGTTACTGTGTCCCGAGGGCGCGGCGACCTATGCCGCCTACAAGCAGGCGCTCGCCGACGGACAGGTTCGTCCCGACGAGCGGGTCGTTCTGTTCAACTGCGCGAGCGGGCTCAAATACCCGATGCCGGAAGCGGGCACGCCGTTGAAGCTGGGCGGCCCGATAGATTGGCAAAAGCTGACCCAAGCGCGGTGATAGGGTCGATGCCGAAAGCCGCGATCCGGGCCGCGGGGATCGCGATTTTACTTTGCCTTGCAGCTTGCAGCGGGCCACCTTGGAGGCTCGACCAATCGCCCGACGGGATAACGTTGCGCTGGTACCCCGACAACACGCCAAGCGATGTGGCGAACTCCGTCGCGCAGCTGCACTGCCGGTCATCGGGCAAAAATGCCGAATTGATCGCCTACGATCAGGACGGCAGCGCACAGATCGGCAGATATCGGTGCCGATGATACAGCAGGAGACCGGGACATGAGCATCGAGCAGCGACTGAAGGAACTGGGACTTACACTGCCGCAACTCGGCGGTCCGCTTGGGAACTATGTCCATGCTAAGCGCGTGGCCAACCTGCTCTATCTTTCGGGGAAGGGCCCACCCGAGAACCCGGGCGGCACATTGGCGAAAGGCAGGCTCGGCGCCAGCATGTCGATCGACGAAGGGTATCGTCACGCGCGCGGCGTCGGGCTTGTGCTGATCGCGGCGATCAAGGACGCGCTCGGCGGCGATCTCGACCGCGTGGAGGACATCGTCAAGGTGCTCGGGATGGTCAATGCCGCCCCCGATTTCGAGGATCACCCGAAGGTGGTGAACGGCTGTTCCGATCTGTTCGTCGAGGTGTTCGGCGAACGCGGACGGCATGCGCGCTCCGCGGTTTTCGCACTGGTCTATGTTGTCGAGGGTATTGGGCAGACCGGTGGGCTGATCGCCCAGCCGCTCAATTATTTTCTAAAGCAGACTTACGGGTGGACCCCGGTCCAGGTCACCGCGTACCTGACGGTCCTAAATCTTCCCTGGATCATCAAGCCGGTATACGGAATCGTTTCGGATTTCCTGCCGCTCTTCGGCTATCGCCGAAAATCGTACCTCGTCCTAGCCAATTTGATGGCCGCCGGCGCTTATTGCTGGGTCACGCAGATCACCTCGCCGGGCGAAATCATTGTCGCCCTGCTGCTTTCCGCCTACGGGATGGCGATATCGAGCACGGTGTGCGGCGCTATTCTCGTCGAGAACGGCCAGAAATTCAGCGCCAGCGATTCCTTCGTAAATCAGCAGTGGTTGTGGTTCAATATCGCGGCAATGGCCTGCGGCTTTATCGGCGGCCAGCTGGTCGAAAGGCTGACCCCAGCCGGGGCTTTGCACTGCGCCGCGGCGATCATCGCCGTCGCCCCGCTGATCGTCGTCTTTGCCGGCGTTTTTCTGATCCGTGAACCGCACAGCCGCATCGATCTCCCCGAGATGAAGCGGACCTTTGCGAGCCTGCTGGCCGCCTTCACGCTGCGCGACCTTTGGATAATCGCGCTCTTTCTGTTCGTATATTACCTTAACCCGGGGCTCGGCACGCCGCTCTATTATCACATGACCGACGACCTCAAATTCTCGCAAGAGTATATCGGGATTCTCGGCTCGATCAATTCGGCGGGCTGGATCACCGGCGCGCTGCTGTACCGCCGGTTTCTGAAGGGCATCACGGCCAAGGGGCTGCTGAATTTGAGCATTGCGCTCGGCATCGTGACGACCGCAGCCTTTCTGTTGCTGTGGAGCGAGGCCCTCGCGGCGGCGATCAACTTCTTCAGCGGGATCGCAACAATGGTAGCCTTTGTGGCGACCTTGAGCCTGGCCGCGGATTATTGTCCGCCTCGCGCGGAAGGCTTTGCTTTTGCGGCTTTGATGTCGGTCACCAACTTTACGGGAGCGCTATCCGATAATCTCGGTTCCTTCCTCTACGAACATCTGTTTCACCGCCAGCTCGATCCCCTGATCCTGGTGTCGGCCGCCTTTACCGCCGCAGCATTCGCTTTTGTGCCGTTGCTGCGTCTCGGCGACAAGCGGCCCGGGGAACCCCTCCTGGCGGTCAATGGTTGAGATGCTCTTTTTCTGATAGCGTAGAGTGCTGCTTAACTGTACCTTTGGCCTTGTTAACCCTGCTCACGCTAAATACAAG
>VAZT01000069.1 GCA_005884825.1 Alphaproteobacteria bacterium | reverse complement strand
AATTTGGACCCCTCGGTGGAGCCCGGCTCGAACCCTGACGTCCGACCCGAAGAAGAGCCCGGTAGCCTCCTCGTGCTGGCGCTTCTGGCGCTCATCGCGGGCGGGGCGGCGGGGCTGATCTGTGCGGGCTTCAGGCTGGCGCTCGAGGAAGCCGATCGCCTGCGCGACCGGGTGATCGCGCTCGCGCATGACGGCGGGTTCGCCGGCTTCCTGCTGGTGACCGGCGGAGCCGGGTTGGCGGTTGCGGCCGCGGCTTGGCTGGTCCGACGGTTTTCGCCTTACGCTTCCGGGAGCGGCATCCCGCATGTCGAGGCGGCGCTGGATCAGCAGCTGCCGCCGGCGCCGCCCTATTTGATACTGGTCAAATTCTTCGGCGGGTTGCTGGCGATCGGTTCGGGGCTGGCGCTTGGCCGCGAAGGGCCGAGCGTGCAGATGGGTGCCGTCGTAGCGCATATCGTCGGCAGGATTTCCCGCCGCGGCTGGCCGGATCGCAGAGCGCTCCTCGCTGCCGGTGCAGGGGCCGGGCTCGCCGTTGCCTTCAACGCGCCGATCGCGGGCGCCATCTTCGTGCTCGAGGAGCTGGTGCGGCGGTTCGATACCCGTATCGCGATCACGGCGCTCGGCACCTCGGCGACGGCGATCCTAGTGGCGCGGCTGTTTCTCGGCGACATGCCCGACTTTCATGTGCCGATCACCGCCTTTGCCACAATGGCAACCGGCCCGCTTGCCTATGCTCCGGCGGCGAGCTGGCCGCTCTATCTCGGGCTCGGCGTGCTCGCCGGGCTCTTGGCTGCGCTCTACAACCGGGCTTTGCTTACCGCCGTTGCGGCGGCGGATCGGCTAGAACGATGGCCGGTGGAATTGCAGGCTGGCGTAATCGGCGGCGCGGTGGGGATCCTCGCATGGTTCGCGCCAGGATTGGTCGGCGGCGGCGACCAGATCACCCAGCGGGTGCTCGCCGGCGGCGCGACGCTAATGTTGATCCCGCTCGCTTTTCTGCTTCGGCTTGCGCTCGGCGCGGTCTCTTATGCGGCAGCGACCCCGGGCGGGGGTCGGCGGCGGCGACGAGATCACCCAGAGGGTGCTCGCCGGTGGTGCTGCGCTAGCGTTGATCCCGCTCGCTTTTCTGCTTCGGCTTGCTCTCGGCGCGGTCTCTTATGCGGCAGCGACCCCGGGCGGGCTCTTCGCTCCGATGCTCGTTCTCGGAGCGCAGCTCGGTTTTTTCTGCGGCGCTCTCTGCCGCATCGCCTTTCCCGATCTCGGCATCGCGCCCGAAGCATTCGCTGTGGTCGGCATGGCTGCCTTCTTTACCGGGGTCGTGCAGGCGCCGGTCACCGGCATCGTACTCGTCATCGAAATGACCGCGGGCTTCACAATGCTGCTGCCGATGCTCGCGGCCTGTTTTGCGGCAATACTGGTGCCCAACCTGCTGGGCAGCGCGCCGATCTACGATTCGCTGCGGCAGCGGGCTACTCGAACGGGAGATGCACGAGCAAAAAATATCCATTGATCATCAACAGCGTACCGGCGATCGCGAGAATGCCGCTCAGATGGACGAGCGGCCGCGAGGCGGCGACGATGCTGACCGACCCGAGCACGATCGCGATCTGAAACAAAGCCTCGGCGAAGTCGAAATTCGGATCGCGCTCAGCGGCGTGGTCGCGCCTGGCTTCGAATTCCTTGGCCTTGGCGAGCAATTCCTTCTTTCCCTCACCGGTCGAAGGGTCGCTTTCATAGCGCTCGACCCGCTCGCGATAGCGTTTGACTCGGTCTTCAATCTTGGTCCTGGCCGCTTGGGGCATGTCGGGCAAGGCGAGGAGCTCCGATTCCAGTTGCTCGGCGGTCAGCTGGTACGCAGTCTGGCGGATATTTTTCGCCTGATAGTAACCATAGGTATCGGAAGCCTGGATATTGGCGCTGAGCATCGTCTTTGTCGCATTTGACCCGCCGAGAGCGGTGATTGCGAGCAGCATCGCGACGATGCCGAGATAAATGCCGGTGAACTTGCGAAAATTGGCGTCCGCCGCGGCGGTGTGGGCCTCGTCTTCCCCGTGGATCTTTTCGGCGATCTCGGTCGCTTCCACCTGCCCCTCCGTCTTCAGCTATCAGGCGGTCGTCCTGCCGCCCAGCACAGCCTTGTAGGCCTGGACTGCTTTGCCGAAGCCCATCACCAAGGCGTCGGCCGTCAGTTCGTGGCCGATCGACGCCTCGGCGACCGCCGGCAACGCGTCGATCAGCGGAGGCAGGTTTTCGAGGTTCAGATCGTGTCCGATATTGACGACCAAACCGAGCTCTGCGGCGCGCCCCGCCGCGGCGGCGCAAGCGCGCAGCAACGCCGCGTAGTCGCCCTGACGGAAGGCGGCGGCGTACGAACCGGTGTAAATCTCGATACCGTCTGCCCCGATGTTGTGCACCGGCGCGACCGCGGCCGGGTCGGGATCGATGAACAAGATGATGCGGCAGCCGAGCGGCTTGAGGTCATTGAGCGCGGCATTGACAAGCCGGTGCTGTGCGGCATCGAGCTTCCAGCCCTCCTCCGATGTAAAGGCTTCGGGGCTGTCGGGCACCAAGGTGCACTGCTCCGGCCTGACCTCGGCGACAATGTCGAGAAAGCGGCGGTCCGGATAGCCTTCGAGGTTGAGCTCGAAAGCCGGGCGCCACGGCCCCATCAGCTCGGCGAGCCCGAACACGTCGTCGCGGCGGATGTGGCGCTCGTCCGGGCGCGGGTGTGCGGTCAGCCCGTCGGCGCCGGCCCCATGGGCGATCCGGCCAAAGCGCAGGACGTCCGGAACCCCGGTGCGCCGCGAGTTGCGCAACAGCGCGATCTTGTTGAGATTGACGCTGAGCCGGGCCATGTCGGCTATTCCGCTGCGGCGAGCCCTTGCCGTTCCTCCTGCCGATCCGCCGCGGTCTCGAAGAACCGCCTGCCGGTGGCGCGCTGGTTCTCGTAGATCGAGCCCTGGTGTTCGGCGGGCGGCAACGGCAGCCGCACCGGAACCGGCGCGAGGCGCGGCGTCACGGTGGGTTCACCGGCGAGCAACAGCTCGTCGAATTTTTCGCTGCCGCCGGCGAAGCCGAGCAATGGCCAGGCGTCGGCGGCCCGGTATTGGAACAATAAAAACCGGCGCTCGTTGCCGGAAAAATTGGTCGCCGAGCCGTGCACCGCCCTTACGTGATGGACTGTGATCGAGCCGGCTTTGCCGAGGCACGGCACCGCCGACGACACATCGAGACCACAGGCATCCGGGTCGAACGCGCCGCAAAACCGCCCATCCGGCCCGTGATGGTCATGGATGGGGCCGAGATGGCTGCCGGGGATCACCATCATCGGGCCGTTCTCGATGTCGCAGTCGTCGAGCATGATGCCGACCGCGGCGAGGTCATCGTTGGTGTGCGGATAGAACGCCCAATCCTGGTGCCATTCGACCGGCGCGCCAAACCCCGCCGACTTCATGTTGAGCTTGCCGGTGTCGAACCGCACGGTGCCCCACAGGTCTCTTAGCACTTCGACAATCTTCGGATGCCGCGCCGCGCGGGCATATTCCGGATGATGGAGATGCGGCGCCTTGATGCGCCGCACCCGCGGCTCGGCCACGGAATGCGTGTCCTCGAGGTCGTAAACGTCGTCATTGGCGGCGACGGAGCGCGCGTCGCGCACGAACTCCTCGGTGACGCCGAGCAATGCCTCGACCTCGTCCCGCGTAAGGATGTCGGGTAACACGACGAACCCGTCGCGGCGGTAGATGGCGAGATCGGTAGGCGAAAGCATGACTCCTCCTGAAACCCGGGTGGCGTAAGCGAATTGCTGAGCCCCGAGGACCGGATTGTCAACCCGCGGCGGCGGCAAGCCATTAAAGTTGATTTCGGCAAGGACTGTGTGCTTAAACGGTTGGCGGGGAGTTCGATCAGCGGATGCCTATGCTTACCGAGAGACGCTTGGCCGAAAGGCCGGCGAGGTCTGTGTGGATGTTTGTCGCCAGCTTTGCGGTCTGGGTATCAACGGCGCACGCGACGGACTTTTGCATGACAGATCCTCGGGTTGAGGCCGTAGATTCATCCGCCCCGGTGACTCAGAGCTTTTTGGACCAGATCAAGGCGATCGGCATCAAGACGATCATCCGTTACTACGACCATGAAGACGAAACGCTCCCCGGGAAAACCCTGAGGCGTGGAGAACGCGATGCCATCCTAATGAATGGCCTAAAGATGGGCGTCGTCTTTCAGCACAGGAACGATAAATTCGCCTCGTTCACCGCACTGCGCGGCCGCCAGGACGGGGAGCGAAGTCTGATCCTTGCCGCCGAGAACGCTCAACCGAGAGGCAGTGCGATTTATTTCGGCGTGGATGGGCCGTGGCACACGCCCTATGAATTGGCCAATATCATGGAGTATTTCCGGGAAGTGAACGCCAGACTGGGGGGCAGCGGCTATCGGGTCGGCGTCTATGGCAGCGGGCTGGTCTGCAATGCGCTGCTGGCAAACGGCCTGGCCGCGCTGTGCTGGCTGGCAGCCCCGACTTCCTGGCCGGAGTTCAGCGCCTGGTACCAGACCAAAAGATGGAGACTGGTTCAGCTTCCGACAACGCAGTGCGGCGGCCGCAGCGTCGATTTCAATCTCGCCAATAGCCCCGAAGCGGAATACGGGCAATTCGGCAGATGACGGGCGGCGGGCCAAGCGCACTGGCTTTTATCGCTGATAATACAATGTTTTACAGCCAGGACATCGGCGAAAATCGGCGATAACAGCCAGCGATACGCGACACCCCGATCCTTGCGTGGGTTGTGTTTCATCCTCACGACATCAAGATACCATGCCATTATTGCGATTCTCTGACCCCGAAGGCGCGAGAGGGGTGGAAGAATTCCGTGGCTTGATACCGCTGGAACCAACATCGGGAAGTCGCGCTGGCCGCTGATGAAGATAATCGGAAGGTGGTCTTGGGCAGCACAAGCGCAGGGTCACACGCCAATTCACCCGATTTTACAATGTTAACTGGCCTAATTTGCCGTTTGTCCTAAGCCTTTTGGGTGCGTATCCTACCTTCTTCTGTCGGAAGGGGACTAAAGCATGGCAAAAACGGTGGCTGATCAGCTTGCGGAAACCCTCGCTGCAGCAGGTGTCAAGCGGATTTACGGCATTGTCGGCGACAGCCTGAACGGGCTGACGGACGCGCTTCGCCGCCAGGGGAAGATAGAGTGGGTGCATGTCCGGCACGAAGAAGTCGCAGCCTTCGCAGCGGGCGCCGAGGCGCATCTGACGGGTGAGCTAGCGGTCTGCGCCGGGAGCTGCGGGCCGGGCAATTTGCACCTGATCAACGGCCTGTTCGATTGTCACCGATCCCGCGTGCCGGTGCTCGCGATCGCCGCGCAGATTCCTTCGGCCGAGATCGGCTCGGGGTACTTCCAGGAAACGCATCCGCAGACGCTCTTCAAAGAATGCAGTCACTATTGCGAACTGATCTCTGGGGCCAACCAGATGCCGCGTGCGCTGGAAGTCGCGATCCGCAAGGCGGTCGGCAGGCGCGGCGTGTCAGTGCTCGTGATT
>VAZT01000769.1 GCA_005884825.1 Alphaproteobacteria bacterium | reverse complement strand
CGTAGTAATTGGCCAGAGTGAGGTGAGTCACTCCGATCGATTTCCAGAACCGCACCTGTTCGCGCCACTCACTTTCGGCGCCGGCCCCGGCCGAGACCCGAGTGTCGATGCCGATCGTCGCCGGATCGCGGCCGGCCTCCTCGGCGTAGCGATGCAGAGTGGCGAAGGCGGCCTTCGCTTCGTCGCCCGGCGGATAGGCGAGCGGCATCCAGCCATCGCCCCACTTGGCGCAGCGGCGCAATGTCACGTCGGCGTGGCCGCCATACCACAGCGGGATCTTGCGCCCGGTAGGCAGCGGATTGATCCCGGCATCCTCGATCGTGTGCCACCTGCCCTTGAAATTGACATGCGGCTGCGCCCATAGCGCCTTCATGACCTCGACCTGCTCCTCGGAGCGGCGGCCGCCGCCTGCTTGGCGACCAGCACGGTCTGGCGCTGCGGCAGGATCAGCACCTGCGTCGAGAAATCCGCGATCCGGGTGCAGCCGGCGAGAAACCCGAACAGCACGAACGGGTCGTGGTACAGATCGGTCGATCGGGCGCGCGGCTGGTTCCAACCGCGGCGGCTCGCGATATTGGCGCCCAGCACGTGGTCCGGCGCCGCGATCCCGTGGTAACCGATTTCCTCCGCCGCCTGGACAAATTCCCGCAGGGTTGCCGGCTCGCCGCCGATATCGACGATCGGCAACGCCACACCGAGTTTCATTTGCCGCTCCTTTCGCTAACGCCTACTCGTCCAGCCAGAGGTCTTCGAAGCGCCAGCCATTGTACTGGCTGTTGACCATGATCGTCAGCCCTTTGACCTTCGGCTGCCAGCAGGTCGCGGCGTGGAAGTGGTAGATGATCGGCCGCGCCCCGTCCTCCTGCAATTTCTTGTCGATTTCCCAGACGAGCTTGCGGCGCTTCTCCGGGTTGGCTTCCATCGACTGCTGAGCAAACTGCTTTTCGAGTTCCGGATTACAGTAACCCGTGTAGTTGCGTTCCGAGCCGCAACCATAATTCTCGTAGAATTGCTGGTCTGGGTCGTCGACGCCGCTGCCGGTGTTGTTCTGGCCGATCTGGTAGTCCTTGCGCGCCACCTTGGGAAACCAGTTGGCGGTCTCGACGGGATCGAGCGCGCCGTCGATATAGATGTCTTTGAGCTGATCGATCAGGATGACCGCGGGATCGCGAAAGATCGCAATGTTTCGCGCCGAGACCGTCAGCTTCAGCCGGTTGTCCGGCCCGTAGCCGAGCTTCTCCATGATCCGGCGGGCTTCGGCGCGGTTTTGGCGCACGTCGGGATCGTAACCCGGCACCGTCTTCAACAGCTCCGGCGGCATGCCCCAAATCCCGGCCGGCGGCGGCTCCATCGCCCCGCCGATATCGCCCTGCCCCTCGGCGAGAATGTCGATAAAGGATTTCCGGTCTAGGCTCAGCATCATCGCCCGGCGGATTTCCGGATTATCGAAGGGCGGCTTGTCGCGATTGAGGATGAGGTTGGTGCTGGCGTTGCCCGGCGCCAGATCGCAGATCGCGTCAGGCGCTTGGCTCTTGATGTCCTTCAACAGCGGGATCGAGACCTCGAACGGGAAGGTCATGTCGAATTTCCCCGCGATGAAGGACAGGATCGCGGTCGAGCGGTTCGGGATGATCGTATATTCGACGCCGTCGAGATAGGGCCGGCCCTTCTTCCAGTAATCGGGGTTGCGCGAGACGACGATCCGTTCATTGGGCTTGAACTCGACAAACTTGAACGGGCCGGTGCCGATCGGGTGCGTCCGCATGTCGCGCGGCGGCACATGACACGGATAGACTGGCGCATAACCCGAGGCGAGCAGCGCGATCAGCCACGGCTGCGGCCGCTTCAGGACAAAAGTAGCCTCGTGGTCGCCGTTCGTGGTGATCTCGACGTCTTGGCGCAGGTGAAAGGCCAGCTGCTTGCCATCCTCGCTGGTCGACCAGTCAGTGGCGAGGTCCGGCACGATCGTCGATAGGCTGTTCTGCGCCACATGCTGGTCGTACATGACGAGGTTGTTAAAGACCCCCATCATCGGGATCTCGGTCGAATTCGTTCCCTCTTCCAGGATCGACATGCTGGCCGGGCTGT
>VAZT01000068.1 GCA_005884825.1 Alphaproteobacteria bacterium | reverse complement strand
TCGTGATCTTCGACCCGGACACGGTGCGGCCATTGCCCGAAACTGTCGTCCACGATTTCCCGGCGGGCGGCTGGCGGATGAAGGAACCGGCAGCCGGCATCATGGCGACGATCGTCAACGGCGAGGTGCTGATGGAGAACGGCAAGCACACCGGCGCCCTCCCCGGCCGCGTGCTGCGCAACACTTACTACCACAGCCACGCCTGAGCGCTACCAACCCCATGCCCGGGTCTGACCAGGTCTGACCCGGGCATGGGGGCCGTTGGCTGCCTCAGCTGGCCAGCGCGACGATCTTATTCTCCTGCAGCCGGCACATCTGGTCGAACGCCCCACGACGGCGCCTCAGTTCGGCAGGCGGGCCGTCCTCGACGATGCGGCCGTCTCCGAGCACGATGACCCGATCGAATTTCGCGACCGTGGATAAACGGTGGGCAATCGCCAGCACAGTGCGGCCGCGCATGAGGACTTCGAGGGCGTGCTGGATCTCGACTTCTGAGGCGCTGTCGAGCGCCGAAGTCGCCTCGTCCAGCACGATGATCGGGGCGTTCTTCAACAGAGCTCGGGCGATGCCGATACGCTGCCGCTGCCCGCCCGACAGCTTGGTGCCGCGCTCCCCGACGATCGTGCCATAGCCCTGCGGCAGTGCCCGGATGAAGTCGTCGCACCGCGCCGCTCGCGCCGCGGCCAAGACATCCTCATCGGACGCCTCGGGCCGCGCATAGCGGATATTCTCCAGGACAGACCGATGAAAGAGCGAGATCTCCTGCGGTACCACGGCGATCGCGGCCCGCAGGCTGTCTTGGCGCATCGCACGAATATCCTGGTCATCGATCAGCACCCGTCCCTCATCGACATCGACCAGCCGCTGGAGCAAACTGATCAATGTCGATTTGCCGGCGCCCGAGGGTCCGACTAATGCGACATGCTCACCCGGCGCAATCTGCAACGTGAATCCGCGAAAAACCGGCTTCCCTCCGGGGTAGGAAAAGTCGATGTCCTCGAAAGCGATGCTGCCGCCCAGAGGGATCAGCTGCCCGGCGCCCGGCTGGTCGACGACCCGGTGATTTTCGCCGATCGCCTGGATCGAGTCGGCGATGCGGGCGATGAACTGGCTTGCGTTCACAAGGGCGAAAGCAAGATCGCGCGAGCCGTGCAGGATGCGGAAGGCCATCGCCAGGGTCAGAACAACGTCGCCGGGGCTGACCCGTCCGACGCTCCACAGATGCAGAGTCCAGCCGAGCATCCCGCCCGCCATCAGCCAAAGGGCGAGATCATGCAGAACGCGCATGCGCTCGACATACATCAGACTGTCGCGATGCGAGCTTTCTTCGACCTTGAGCAGCCGTTCGAAGCGGCTGTGCTCGCGGGTGCGCGCGGAAAACGCCTTCACTACCCACATATTGGAAAGTACATCCGTCAGCTCGCCGCCGAGGTCGGCGGCATGATCGGTATAAAGCCGGTGCCGCGGCATGCCGCGTCGGCTCAGCCGGACGAGCGTGCCCGCGGCCAGCAGCACGAAAGCAAACAGGGCGGCGACCAGATGCCAATCTACGGTGGCCAGCATCGCCAGAGCGGCGCAAAAATCGGCGCATACCGGAGCGATATTGAACAGCAAGGTCGAGAAGATCTGCTGCAGCGAATCCCCGGCGGCTGAAATGCGGTTGGCGAGGGAGCCACCCATCCGATCGGAAAAATATCGGCTGCTGTGGCCGCTCAGATGATTGAACAGGTCGAGCTTGGCTTCGGCCTTGTCCGCGAGAATGGCGCGGTAACCGAGCCAGCTGCCGGAACGCCACAATATGCTCTCACCGGCCAGCAGGGCGCCGAAGACCGCGAGCGCCCACCAGACCGCCGCAATATGCTGAGGGCCGCGGGCCATCGCGTCGACAATCAGCTTCAGGCCGTATTGCGCGATGCAAGCGAACGCAGCCGCGCCCAGGACTGAGGCGACCGCGGCGAGGTGAATAACTGGCCGCCTCCTAACATAGTGACACAAAAAGGCAACCGGACGGAGGGGGAAGGCGGCCGCGCCCAGTTCGTGCGGCTCCGCTGCGTCCCCGGCCCGGTGACCCGGGTCCTCAAGGCAAGCGGCGAACCGAGCAGCGCTGAGTTGTGCAAGTCCCATGACGCTTCTCTCAATCTTTTCGACGGGTTGAGTGTTCGGTCATCATCGTAGGCAAGGTTGGGAGAGTGGCAGACAGCGTGGCGAATGGTCAGGCAGGCAACCTTTGTGCCCGCTGCTCGATACGGTTACCGAGGCGATCCATCCGTCGGCAAACGCCGATTGCGGAGAAGATATTCCCGGGTCAACCTCGGAAGTTTTGCAGGCCTCCCCATCCATTCCGCGTGGGCTGTGATGCCGCAGCCCTCGGATGAAACCCTTTCGGCAGCCCAGCGATTACCCATTGCGGCCGCAGGGTGCGGCATCGTGACCCGGAGAATGTATGCGAATTGCCCAGATCGCGCCTCTCATGGAAGCGGTTCCCCCGAAGCTCTACGGCGGCACCGAGCGGATCGTCGCTTATCTGACGGACGAACTCGTAGCGATGGGTCACGAGGTTACGCTATTCGCCAGCGGCGATAGTTCGACGACGGCGAACCTCGAGCCAGGCTGCGAACGAGCGCTTCGACTCGATCCGACAGTCCGCGACAGCGTAGCGCCCCTGCTCGCCATGCTTGAGAAGGTCGCGCAGCGTGCGCGCGACTTCGATGTCGTTCACCTGCACTGCGACTATCTCGGCTATCCGGTTTTGCGACGAGCGGGTGTGCCGTTCCTCGCCACCCTGCACGGCCGACTGGATCTGCCGGAACTGAAATCGCTCTATCGCGTGTTTTCCGACGTACCGGTGATCTCGATATCCAATTCGCAGCGCGGGCCGTTGCCTGAGGCGGCCTACTTCGCGACGGTGTATCATGGCTTGCCCGAACGGCTGCTGCTCCGCGGTAGTGGGAGTGGCGGATATCTGGCTTTTATCGGCCGCATTTCACCGGAAAAGGCGCCTAACCGGGCGATCCGCATAGCGGCGCGAGCCGGCATGCAGCTGAAGATCGCCGCCAAAATCGACCCGGTCGACCGAGATTATTTCAAGGCGGAAATCGAGCCTCTCCTCGCTCAACCGCGTGTCGAGTTCATCGGCGAGATCGGCGAGCACGAGAAGGCCGAGTTCCTAGGCAATGCCGCCGGCCTGCTATTCCCGATCACGTGGCCGGAGCCATTCGGCCTTGTAATGATCGAAGCAATGGCTTGCGGGACGCCGGTCATCGCCCTACCCAACGGCTCGGTA
This sequence comes from Alphaproteobacteria bacterium, assembly GCA_005884825.1. Lineage (GTDB taxonomy): Bacteria > Pseudomonadota > Alphaproteobacteria > ATCC43930 > CGMCC-115725 > AP-15. The sequence continues at coordinate 2,150 of VAZT01000068.1, read as the reverse complement.
CCTGAAGTCGTCGAGGACGGCATCACCGGCTTCATCGTTGGGGACGACGCGGCAGCGGCGAGCGCTGCGGAGCAGGTTCATCTGCTGGACCGGACACTCATCCGGGCTATATTCGAGCGGCGGTTCACCGCGCGCCGGATGGCGGAAGATTATCTGAGGATCTACCAGGATCTCACATCCGGCTAGGCGTAAGGACCATCCGCATTCCCGGGTGACCGAGGAGGAGGTGGTGGAGTGCCGCCGATCCGCAGTCTTTTCTTCATGAGTGTGCGACTACCATTTGTCGTCGTCGGCACGATCATAGCGGGTGCATCATTTTTGGGCGTCGCGGCGCAAACGCCGACGAGTGCTCCGACCAATCAGGCGACGGGGAATGCGGCATTGAACGGCGCCAGTCTCGACTATTTCCCGCGAGACCACCTCTTCCGGATCCTGGGGAAAGAGGTGCTGAGCGCGAAAGGCGAGGATATGGGGCGCATCGGCGATGTGCTCTTTGACGAAAAAGGAGAACCGCGCGCCGCAGTGATCGACTTTGGCGGGTTTCTGGGTGTGGGAACTCGAAAAATTGCGGTCAGCTGGAGCGCCCTGCGATTTGATCTCGGCGAAAAGAAGAACGGAATTGCTCTCGATCTCGATCGCGAGCAACTCAAGGCCGCTCCCGAATACAAATCCGCCGAGTCGGACAAGCCAATCCCGGTCGTAGCACAGCCGCAGTCGCCCCCGCAGGAACCTGCGCCCGATCCGAGTCGGTGACGCAATTCAGGATGATGACGCGATCGCCGCCGCGGAGCGGGTTATGGGCGCGAGCCGCTGCGAAGCCGATGGCCCGTAGTCTCCGGGGGCTCGACTGGCTGAACTTCTTTGTCGCGAACTTTCAAACCGGATTTGGACCGTTCATTTCGGTTTATCTCACCGGCGTAGGCTGGACCCAAGGCGCGATCGGTGCGGCGCTGAGCGCCGGTACTGTCGCGGGGATGGTGAGTCAGGTTCCCGGCGGAATATTGGTCGATGCCGTAAGGAGCAAGCGAGCGGCGGCGGCTGCGGCGATTGTGGCGATCATGGCGAGCGCACTCGCGATAGCCTTGTGGCCCGCGCTGTTGCCGATCGCGTTGGCGGAAATACTCCACGCTTTCGCCAGCTCGGTCCTAGGTCCAGCGATCGCGGCCTTGAGTCTCGCGCTGGTCGGCCACGGCGGCCTTGGCGAGAGACTCGGCCGCAACACGCGCTATCTGGCGATCGGCAATGCCTTCGCTGCCGGCCTCATGGGCACGTTCGGCTACTACGTCGGGGAGCGTGCCGTCTTTCTGTTGACTGCGGCGCTCGGCATCCCCGCCTTGGCCGCGATCGAGATGATCGGAAACGAGGATCTCGCGCGAGTAAAAATTCACCCGTCAGCAGCGTCGGCATCAAAGCCCGAAAATTCCGGCTGGTCATGGCAGTTTCTGAGAGACCGCAGGCTGCTCGCCTATGCTGCATGCGCAAGCCTGTTCCAACTTGCCAATGCCGCGATGCTGCCGATAGCTGCCGGGATGATCACAAAGCGGGCCGGCAGCGAAGCTTCTTTGGTGATTGCCGCTTGCATCGTTGCGCCACAGGCGGTTACGGCCGCCATTTCGCCCTGGGCCGGGCGAGCCGCCGAAGGTTGGGGCCGCCGACCGATCCTCCTCCTTGGCTTTGCCGCGTTGCCGATACGCGGCGTGCTGTTCGCAGGCATCGCCGACCCGTACCTGATGGTCCTGATCCAACTGCTTGACGGATTGAGCGCGGCTGCCCTTGGCGTCCTGACCCCGCTGATCGTCGCCGACATCACGCGCCATACCGGCGGCTACACGACCGCTCTCGGGGTAGTCGGCCTCGCAATCGGCGGCGGCGCGACATTGAGCACAGTAGCGGCCGGCTTCGTCGCCGATCATTTCGGCGGCGAGGCGACCTTCCTCGGCCTTGCCGCCATCGGGCTCTGCGCCACCCTTCTCGTCGGGACCGTAATGCCGGAGACCCGGAGCAACCCGGTATCAGCCGCAGGGTAGGGCCGCGGCAGCGCTCTCGGCGTGGGAAGCCGCTGAGGGGGGCTTCTGGCGCATATCCCTGATGCGTCGTTCGGAGTTGACAGTCTGCAAATCGCGCGGGACGATTGCCCGGAAACTGAAGAA
>VAZT01000067.1 GCA_005884825.1 Alphaproteobacteria bacterium | reverse complement strand
CGTAGGTCTGCTTGCGGTCGATCCCCGCCTCGACGAGACAGCGGTCCAACAGCCTTCCCGCCGGTCCGACAAAGGGGTGGCCGGCGAGGTCTTCGGCATCGCCCGGCTGCTCGCCGACCAGCATGACCCGGGCCCTCTCCGGTCCTTCACCGAACACCGTCTGTGTGGCGTTCTTGTACAAATCGCAGCCCGTGCATCGAGCGGCGGCGTCGCGCAGCGCGCCGACTGTCGGCTGGGACGGGATCTGGACGCCGAGCCTGGTGTCGTCTTCGTTCACTCGACCTGTCCGATAGCGCAACCCATGCCGGATAAACACCATTCGGCCGGGCTGTATCCACACAAACGGAACCCGGCTGTTCCTGCGGCCCCCGTCATGGCAAAGTGCCGACCCGGCGCCCTTCCACGGAGATTTGAATGCCGACCAAGAGCCAGCATCCCGAAACACTCGTGCTCCATGCGGGGTACCGGAGCGACCCGGCGACCAACGCCGTCGCGGTCCCGATCTACCAGACGACCAGCTATCAGTTCCGCGACAGCCAGCATGCCGCCAATTTGTTCGGTCTGGCCGAGCTCGGCAACATCTATACCCGCATCATGAACCCGACCACCGCGGTGCTCGAGGAGCGCGTCGCCGCGCTCGACGGCGGCGTCGCTGCGCTGGCTCTCGCCTCGGGCCAGGCCGCCTCGCTGTTCGCGGTTCAGAACATCTGCCAGGCGGGGGACAATTTTGTCAGCTCCACCGACCTCTATGGCGGCACCTGGAACCTCTTCCTCAATACGATGATGAAGACGATGGGAATGGAGGTGCGCTTTGTCGACCCGGCCGATCCCGAGAACTTCCGGCGGGCGACCGACTCGCGGACCCGCTGCTATTACGCCGAGACCCTGCCGAACCCGAAGCTCGAAGTGTTCCCGATCGCCGAGGTCGCCAAGATCGGACGCGAGCTCGGCGTCCCGCTGATCGTCGACAATACCGCCGCTCCGGTACTGTGCCGCCCGATCGACCATGGCGCCGCGGTCGTGATGTATTCGACGACGAAGTATATCGGCGGGCACGGCAATTCGATCGGCGGCGTCGTCGTCGACGGCGGCAATTTCGACTGGGAAAAGCACGCCGACCGCTTCCCGCTGTTGAACCAGCCTGACCCGAGCTATCACGGCGCGGTCTGGACGCAGGCGGTGAAGCCACTGGGCCCCATCGCCTATATCCTCAAAATGCGGGTGACCCTGCTGCGGGATCTCGGGGCGCCGATGAGCCCGTTCAACGCTTTCCTGTTCCTGCAGGGGCTCGAGACCTTGCCATTGCGGATGCGCGCCCATTGCGCGAATGCGGCGGCCGTTACGAAATTCCTGTCCGAGCATCCCAAGGTCACGCGGGTCATCTATCCGAACCAGATGACCGGCGAGATGCGGCGGCGGGCCGACGCCTATCTGAAGGGCGGCTATGGCGGGCTCGTCGGGTTCGAGTTGAAGGGCGGCCTCGAGGCCGGGCGCCGCTTCATCGATGCTCTGCAGATGTTTTACCATGTCGCGAATATCGGGGACGCGCGCAGCCTGGCGATCCATCCGGCGACGACGACCCACTCCCAGCTGTCTCCGGAAGAGCAATTACGAACCGGGGTCGACGAAAATTATGTCCGGCTGTCGATCGGGATCGAGCACGAGGAGGATATCCTTGCCGATCTGTCGCAGGCATTGGAGACCGCCTGATCCGCCCCGAGCAGCAGGCAGTTCTCGAATTTCGCTGGCCGATCGATCTCGCGCTGACGGTCGCCAGCCATGGCTGGGTCTACCTTGCCCCGTGGCGGTGGGACCCGGAAGGCGTCCGCCTCGCCCGCACTGAGAAAGTCGGTGATCGGCTCGGCACGATAGAAGTCGCTCAGCATCGCGCGGACGCCGTAACCATCAGTTGGGAGGGGTTCGGCGCCGATGACAGGTTGGAGGTTCTGGCGCGGGTGCGGCGCTGGCTCTCCGCCGATTGGGAGCCGGCGGCGGCGATCGCGGCTTTGCCGGATGTCGCGCAGCTGATCGAACTCGGCGGCGGCCGGATGCTGCGCGGCTCATTCTTCTACGAAGACTTCGCCAAGACCGTGCTGACGATCAACACGAGCTGGTCGGCGACGTGCCGGATGGTGACGGCGCTTGTCGCCGAGCTGGGCGGCGGCAGCTTTCCCGGACCTGCGGCGTTGCTCGACTATGGCGAGGAACGGCTTCGAGTAAGAGGGAAGCTCGGGTTCCGCGCGCGCACGCTGACGGCAGCGACGCGACAGCTGCTCGATGACGGCGCGATCACGTCATCGGGCGAAGGCTCGCCCGAGCGGTTGGACCACGATTACCTGCTCAGCCTTTACGGCATCGGCCCCTACGCGGCGGCTCACTGCCGCGTGCTATTGCACGATTTCAGCCGCATCCCGGTCGATACCTCGGTGACCGCCTATTTGCGCGAGCGATACGGTTGCGATGCTGCCGCTTTCGCCGCCGAGCGGTCCTCGTGGGGCGCCTATCTCGCGCTCGGCTACCGGCTCATCCGGCTGCGCGACAAGCTCGAACCGCCCGCTCGAGCGGCATCAGAATGAGATGTCGGGCGGCAGGTCGCTCGGCGCGATGCCGAGCTTGGCAAGCCCCGCCATGATCCAATTTCGGATCTGGCCGATTCCGCGATTGTCTTCCCCCCAAGCATCGACGACCCCGCGGAAGCGGCGGTCATCGTCATATGGCACCGCAGGGCAGACGGCGGCGCGCAGCTGCGGGGTCGGCACAACAAGCTCGCCGATCTGCGGGTTCTTTTTCAGCGCCGCTACAGCAGAAAGAACAGTCGCGACAAAGCAATCGACGCGGCCCGATTGAACAGCGAGCAGTGCCTCCTCGCGGGTCTTGAACCCGGTGATCGCGGCATTCCCGGCAAAGCGTCGGACCGCCTCTTCGCGTGCCGAACCGGTATCGACGCCAACCAGGGATTCCGGGACGTTGAGCTCGGCCCAGCTCTTTGGCGCAAAGCCCTTCCGGGCAAGCATCGCATAGGTGTCATGGAACAGCGGCGTGGAGAAATCCGCGAACATCGCGCGCTTCGCGGTCGGACTGGGCCCGTAGGCGAGGTCGAGCTTGCCGCTGTTCAGCTCGGTGACCGTCTCGGCCCAATTTGTTTCGAGGATCGCGAGCTCGACCCCGAGCGCTGCCGCCAGATCGCCCGCCATCGCTACCAAAATGCCGCTCCACTGGCCATTTCCCGAATTCTTGTAAAAATAAGGTTCCTCGTTCAGAGACCCACCCACGCGTAACTTCCGAGTGCGCAGGATGCGAGCGAGATTGGGCTCCTTCGCCGGCTCCGGCGGCGGCGCCGGATGCTCGGAACCGCGCCGGCGAAATACTGTGCCAGCGGCAAGACCACCGCCCAGTTCTCTGCGGCTCAACATCGCCCGGCTCCTCCGTCGGCAAAGACGCAGGAAGTTAAGGGCGATTTCGGCCCAAAAAAGGCGGGACAGCGGTAATTCTGGTGTTTGCCCTTATGCGTCGCCACCTAACCTGGAGGGAGTCCCTGATGTCGCAGCAGCCTCTCATCGTTTCGATCCCGCACCGGCTTGGCCGCCAGGAGGCAAAGCGCCGGCTCGACAGCGGGCTCGGCCGCCTGCGCCCCGAACTCGCCGGCCTCATCAGCACGCTCGATTACAGCTGGGACCAGGATCGCCTCAACTTCAACGTGTCGGCAATGTGGCAGACGATCACCGGGGCGATCGAGGTGCTGGACGACGCGGTTCGCATCGAGATCCACCTGCCCTGGATGATGAGCCTGCTCGCCGACACGGTCGCCAAACAGGTACGCGGGCGCGGCATCGCAATGCTCGAAAAGCCGCCGGGGGACGCCTAGAAACGCCGGGGCGACGAGAGTTGGCGGATTGCGCTTTGCTTATCCGCCCTACGAGCCGACAATGCCCGATAATCTGAGCCATGGGGCCGAACAAAGGGGACTTTCGAATGAAAGCGAACACGAAGGGCAAGCAAGTCGCCGTCGTGATCGGCGCCACCTCCAAATGGCAGGCCGAGGGCCGCAACACCCTCTTGGCGCACGGCCACCCGGTCGATGACAGCGATGTCGAGGTCGGCGTGCGGTGGGGGGTCGGCGGCGCGGTCGCGCAGAAATTCGCGCAGGAAGGTTTCTTCACCGTGTTGACGACCCGCCGGGAAGCCAACGCCGCGCGGCTGGCGGAGGCAATCCGCGAACAGGGCGGCGAGTGCATGATCGTCGAACTGGATCTTGTCTCGGAGGAGTCGATCTCCTCGGCCTTCGCCACAATCCGCCGCGAGGCCGGCGACCCCGACGTGCTGATCTACAATGCCGGCTATCTGGAAGGCCGCGACCTGCCGCCCGACAAGGAACTCCTCGAATACGTGCCCGTCGAGATCCTCGACACCGGACTGCACATCTCCGCCCGAGGGCCATTCCTTGTCGCCAAGGAAGTGCTGCCGGCGATGCGCAAAAAGGGTGCCGGCTCGTTTTTCTTCTCGAACAACTCCAGTTCGTTGCGCGGCAGGAAGCGGATGACCGGGCAGTCTCTATACTACCCCCGAGTGCTGATGCGCACCTTGGCCCAGGTGCTGACCGAGGAGTATTCGGAGCACGGCGTGCACGTCGCCAACATCATCATCGACGGATCGATCGACTCGCCCGGCAGCCGAGCCCTGCCGCGCAACCAGAACCGCCGTGACCTGATCATCAACCCCGTCAAGATCGCCGAAGCGTACTGGTACCTGCACACCCAGGACCGGTCGTGCTGGACGCACGAGATTCAGCTCACGCCGTCTGCGGCCAAGCCGAGCTACTGACAGCGCGTCCACCTGGCTCTGCTGACGGCTCAGGCTACGTCGCGATGAGCGAACATCCTTTCCCGCAAGCAGCGCATTGGCCGGAAGACGCGATTTTCACCGTCGGGCATTCGACGCTGCCGATCGAGCGCTTCATCGCCCTGCTGCAAACCTATTGCATCGAGCGCCTCGTGGACATCCGCACGGTGCCGCGTTCACGTCACAATCCGCAATTCAACAACACCGCCCTGGCCGCCAGCCTGGCAGCGCACAATCTCGAATATGTTCACATTCAAGCGCTGGGCGGCCTGCGGCAAGCCCGCAAAGGCTCCCCCAATACCGGCTGGCGCCACGCGAGCTTTCGCGGCTACGCCGATTACATGCAAACCAGCGCGTTTCAGGACGCCCTCGAAGCGCTCATTCAGATGAGCCGCCAGAAGCGCATTGCTATTATGTGCGCCGAAGCGGTGCCGTGGCGATGCCACCGTTCGCTCGTGGCGGATGCGCTCGGTGTGCGCGGCGTGCCGGTGATCGAGATTT
>VAZT01000066.1 GCA_005884825.1 Alphaproteobacteria bacterium | reverse complement strand
GCCGGATTGCGGCTTCGTCAGCGCCGGCCATACGAGCGGCTCAGACGGCGAGTGGGTGATCGGATTCTGCGCCATGGCTGATGTCGGTCCAGCCGCCAAGGTTGCAGCACCCAATGTGCCCCCGAGAAGTGCGCGCCGTTGCATCGTGACCCCGCCTCTTCGCCAACCCGGGCACCCGGAGAATACGGCACGGCAGCCTGCGAATTGCCCGCAGCTTCACCCCTGGCGTGCATATCGGCAAGGACTACAAATCGCAGGTGCAGCAGTCAACGATTTTACCTCATCGGTTCCAGTCATACCGTGGGTAGCCAGGTTCCATCGACAAAGTACGCCTCGCTTTCGCCGGGCCAGGGCGGCATCGTCGCGCCGATTGCGGTGAGCGGCTCATGCTCGTCGCAGCGGAATTGAAAATGCGTGCCGGTCGGTATTGTCAACGATACTCCGGGGGTGAGTTCGACGATCTCCTCATATTCGCCGAGCTTGCGCCACATGCGCCCAATTCCCGAGATGATGTACCAGACTTCCTCGACTGTGCGATGGGCGACGGCTTTCGACACGGCGTTTGGCGGCAGCGAGAATACCGCGAGGCCCCCGCGCGATAGTTGGCATAGCACGCGAACTTCGGAACCGTCCGGTGCGATCGCATCGGGCCCACTATGAAGCCGCTTCGTCTCGAACCCCATCGGCTCTCCGCTCGCAATCCCTTAGCGCATGCTGAGAACTTGCGAAGAGTTGCCTGCACTGCTGTCCTGCGTGCTTCGAGACGCGCCTTTCAGGCGCTCCTCAGCATGAGGTAAGCCTATGATCGCGCTGCAAAATACCCTCATCCTGAGGAACCGCCGTGAGGCGGCGTCTCGAAGGACGCGCCGACGCTGATCCCGCGCGCTGAGCTATGCGAGCCCGTAGAGTTTCGCGGCGTTGTCGCGAGTCAGCTTTTGGCGCATCTCGGGCGAGAGGTTCTTCATCTGGCGCTCGATCGCGGCGCGCGAGTTCGGCCACACGCTGTCGGGGTGCGGGTAGTCGGAGGCCCACAGCAGGTGATCCTCGCCAAAGAACGGGATCAGCGACATCGTGACCTCGTCCTCCTGGAACGTCGCGTAGATCTGCCGCTTGAAGAGTTCGCTCGGCTTGGTTTCGAGCCTCGCGCCGCCCTTGTCGGCCCAGAACTCCTTGGCTTCCCACAGCCGCCAATGGCGGTAGTCGAGCTCCTGCACCAGCCAGGGCAGCCAGCCGGTGCCGGCCTCGGCCATGACCATCTTCAGCCGCGGATGGCGCTCCAGAATGCCCCAGGCGAACAGGTCGACGAACGGCTCGAGGAAATTGTTGAGGAAGCCCTTGGTGTTCTCGAACACGCTGGCGGCCTTGCCAGCGGCGCGACTGCCCGGCACCGGCAGGAACACGGTGATGTGCCAGGACAGGACGATGCCGGGCGAGCGCCGTCTCCGGCGCTTCCGGCAGCATCGGCACGCCGATCAGGCGGTCCGGCGCCGCCTTGCAGAAGTCGAGGAGCCAGTCGTTGTAGACTTGGTAGCAGGCGACGCGCAGCACCGGGTCATCGGTCGAGATCTGAAAGATCGGGCCGAAGATGACCTGAGCCTCGACCCCGTCGCGATCCATGTCTTCAAGGCGCAATTCGGCGACGGCCGGGCGCCTTTCGCTCTGGTCGTAGATCTGCGCGCGGTCGAAGGCGTTGTAGAGCGGCTTGACCGGCCGCGCGCCGTCGGTCGCAGTCTGCTTTCCGGACCAGCTCCCCCAGACCTTGCCGTCGCAGATCCACACGGCCTGGCCGTCGCGCTCCTCGATACGAGGCGCCCGATCACGCAATGCGGCCGGCAGCCGCGTCAGCCACAAATCCGCCGGCAGTTGTCCCAGATCCATATGGTCGTCGCAGGAAATCAGCCGATGCGCCATTTGGTCCTCCTCACTTCAACCGCACCGCCGAGGTGTATCACATCCTACAGCCGCCGGGGTGGACCAAAACCGCGGACGATCAATCGGCTATAGCCGCTACAATCTGACAGGGCGGCCAGCCCGGCTCCCCGGCAGATCTGTTCGACCCTATCGCTCCCCCGCCGCCGGATAGGCGTCCCTTCCATGCGCCCTCCGCAAGTGCAATTCTGATCCGGGAAAACGCCCGCGGTAGTGAAAAGGGGAGAGCGGCTTGGCGATCGATTACGAAAAGCGCGACGGGGTCGCCTACATCACGCTGAACAACCCCGAGAAGGCGAACATCCTCGACAAGCCCACATCGGATGCTATTTCCGCGGCCTGGATCGACCTCTGGGAGGATCGCGACATCCGCTGCGCGATCCTGACCGGCACCGGCGACAGGCATTTCTGCGGCGGGCACAATCTGGCGCCGCGGCCGAACATCACCGAGGAGGAACGCGAATACCTGCGTACCCAGCGCATCTTCTGGCCGCTCGCGGGCACAGTGCACGGCCAGAAGACCGGCGTCGACGGCCGGATGGGCGACCACTACCCGAGGGTTTGGAAGCCGGTCATTGCGGCGGTCAATGGCTGGGCGGCGGGCGCGGGGCTCTACATCCTGCTCTCCTCCACAGATATCCGCATTGCCAGCCGCGAGCACGCCCGGTTCAAATTCGCATTGCTGTCGCAGGGTTGGCTCGGTCACGGACCGGGTGCCAGCCTGTTGATCCGCCAGCTCCGCTACATCGACGCGATGAAGATCCTGTTGACCGACGACCCCTTCGACGCCGACGAGGCCCTCAGGATCGGTCTGATCAACGAAGTCGTGCCCCACGCACAACTTCTGGAGCGAGCAGAAAAAATCGCCCGCCATATCGTAACTTTGCCGCCGGTCGCGGTCCGCATGATGAAGGAATTCGTGATCCGCTTTGGCGACCTGCCGACCGATCAAGCCTGGCACGTCCAGAACCTGATCAATTCCTTGCTGATCCAAACCACGACCGACGGCGAGGAGGGCCGCCAAGCCTTCAACGAAAAGCGCCCGCCGAACTTCACCGGCGCCCTGCGCCGCCGCGGTGACGCGTGGGAAGAACCGTCGGAGGAGGACGCCAAGCGGCTCGGCGAGGCCTACCGGAGCGGCGAGTTCTAAAGGCCGCGACGCGTCTCTGATTGCAGTTCGGTCAGGCGGTCGGCCAGGCGGTTCAGTTCCCACTCGCGCGCCAGGGCCGCCGCCTCGCCCCAGGTCGGGGTCTGGTCGGGCAGGGAGGGGAGGGGGGCCGCGGCGTCCATCGTCGCGATCGAGCGGTAGAGGCGCAATTGTTCGGCCTGCGCGGTGAACTTGCCCTGCGCCAGCGCGGCTTCGAGCGAGCCGTAGCGGCGCAGGAGGCTCGCGGCGGTTTTTGGGCCGATACCCGGCGCACCGGGGATCTTGTCCGACGAGTCGCCGCGCAGGGCGATGAAATCGGGCACCTGTTTGGGTTCGACGCCGTAGCGTCCGCGCACTTCCGCGGGCCCGATCCGGGCCATCTCGCCGGCGCGCACCGGTTGCAGGATTACCGTTCGGTCCGACGCCAACTGGAAGGCGTCGCGGTCGCCGCTCGCTACGACCGTGGCGCCGCCGAGCTGCTCTTCCTGCATGACCGCGGCAGCGAGGAAGTCGTCGGCCTCGTATCCGGGCGCCTTTGCGGCGGCGAACCCGCAGGCGGTGACGAATTGCGGCATGACATCGAGTTGATCGAGCAGCTCGGGGTCGAAGACGCGCCCGCTTTGATAGCCTTCGAGGGCGCGGTGCCGGTAAGTTGGCGCGTCGAGCGTATCCCAGCCGACGAGCACGGCGCGGGGCTGCTCCTGCGCGTAGAGCCGCAGCAGGAAATTGGCGAAGCCGACGATGGCGCCACCGCCCTTGTTGCCGCGCCGCCGGATCGATTTCGGCAATGCGTGGTAGGAGCGATGCGCGAACGAATCGCCGTCGACGACGAGCAAAGGCCGGTTCATGGCTGGCCGCGAGCTTTCATAACCTCCACGCTTTATAGACCGTACCTGAGCAACTTCCGCTTTACTCCAAGATAACCAATGGTTAAAAATCGGGCTGTTAGAGGGCTATCAAACAGGAGACTTGCGATGAACAGAAAGGCGGTTGGAGCGGCAATTGCGGTGCCATTCAGCGTGTTGCTGTTATCGGCCTGTGTATCCCAACAACAGTATGACGCGGTAGTCGCGGAGAACAACCAACTCAAGGCGCAGCTCGCGCAATCCCAAGCCGAGCAAAAATTCGTCGAAGCGGGGGATGTCCTGTTCCCGTCGGGCGGCTTTCAGATGGGTCCCGCCGGGCAGGCCGAGATCGCCAACAACGTCGTCCCTCGGCTGAGGGGTCTGCAGAATGCCAAGGTTGTCGTATACGGCTATACCGACAACACCCCCGTAGGTCCCGAGCTGCAGCGCCAGGGGATCCCGGATAATCTCGTTTTGTCGACGCGGCGGGCGGCGACTGTCGCGACCTTCCTGGTCTCGCAGGGGATCAACCCAAACATCGTCTCGGCCAAGGGCTTCGGCGACACCCATCCTGTCGCCTCCAACGACACCCCGCAGGGCCGCGCGGCAAACCGCCGTATCGAAATCACCGTGCAGGGTCCCGGCGCGCCCGGAGCGTAAAGCCGGCGCGGAGGTGGTCGTCGATGGCCGGGAGGATTGTTGCGGGGGCGGTCGCCACACCGCTCGCCGCACTCGTTTTGGCGGCGTGCGTATCCCAATCGGCCTATAACGAGCAAGCCTCGCAGCTGGCGCAGACCCAGGCAAAGATTGCCGCCCAGCAGGCGGAAATCGCCAGGATGCAGGCTGGAAACAAATGGGTCATGGCGGGCGACCTGCTGTTCCCGGAGGGCGGCTATGAACTTAGCGCCGCCGGCCGGGCGGCGCTCAGCCAATACGCGCCGCAATTGAGGTCGGTGCAAAACGTCAAGGTGGTGGTCTACGGCTTTACCGACAATGCGCCGGTCGGGCCGGCGCTGCAACGCGCCGGCATTGCAGATAACCTCGATCTGTCGTCGCGCCGCGCCGCAACGGTGGTCGCATTTCTCCAGTCGCAGGGGGTCAACCCCAATATCCTGTCGGCCAAGGGGTTTGGCGCGACGCACCCGATCGCGCCGAACGACACGCCGCAGGGCCGGGCGCAGAACCGCCGGATCGAAATCGTGCTCGAAGGGCCAGGCGCCTGAAGGCTGTTTTGGCCACCGGGGGGAGAATGTTTCCTTGCGGCTCCGCTCGCCGGAGACCTCGTCAGGGCCCGTCAGGGCCGGCCCTGCGATTTCGCCCATGGCTCGGCTTCGTCATTCCGCTGTGCTGTGCCGGGTGTCTCGTCGGTCCAGATTTTTCCGCGCCCTCGGCCCCGGTTGCCGAGAAATGGCTCGAAGCGAACAATCCATCGGTCGATACCCGTAATCAGGAATACCGCGACTGGTGGTCGGTGTTCCGCGATCCGGTACTAAACCGGCTCATCGAGATCGCCTACAACCAGAATTTGACATTGGTCAGCGCGGGTACTCGAGTGCTGCAAGCACGCGCGGAACTTGGGGTGGCGATCGGCGAGTTCTACCCGCAAGTGCAACAGGGCAACGGCTCGGTGACTTATATCCGGCCGAGCCATGCCGACACGACGCAGTTTCCAGTCAACGTCGCACGAAACTTCTGGCGCGACTCGCTCGGTCTTACCGTCAATTGGGAATTGGATTTCTGGGGCAGGTTCCGCCGCGCGATCGAATCCGCCGATGCCGCCTATCTCGCCTCGATTGCCAATTACGACTACGTGCTCGCCAGTCTGCTCGGCGACGTCGCGACGACGTACATCGGCATTCGCACCCTACAAACGCAGATCCAGATCGCCGAAGAAAATATCGTCAAGCAGAAGAAAGCGCTCGCAATTGCCGAGGCGAAATACCATGGCGGCACCGCGACAAAGCTCGACGTCTACCAGGCACAAAACGTCCTGGGGCAAACCGAATCGACGATCCCGCAGCTGACGATCCAGTTGAACCAGGGCTTTAACGCGCTGGCCGTGCTGCTCGGCATGCCGCCGCAACCAATGGATCCGCTGTTGCGGGGTTCGAGCGGGATCCCAGTTCCGCCAAAAACCGTCGCGGTCGGGATTCCCGCCGACCTCGTCCGCCGCAGGCCGGATATCCGCGCCGCCGAGCTGGCGGCGATGGCACAGAGCGCGCAAATCGGCTTCGCCGAGGCGAACCTCTATCCGGCGTTCAGCCTGACCGGGACTTTTGGCACGTCTGCCAGCAATATCGGCCGAGGCAAGCTGAAGCGAGTGTTCGAGGGAAGCGGCATCACTTTCGCTTTCGGACCCTCATTCCGATGGAACATCCTCAATTATGGGCAGATCACCAATCAGGTCCGGGTCGAGGATGCTGCGCTGCAGACGCTTCTGGTCGATTACCAGAACGCCGTCCTGCAGGCGCAGCAGCAGGTCGAGAACGGCCTTACGAGCTTTTTGCAGGGGCGCGAGCAGGTCGACTATCTGCGGGAGAGCGTCGCCGCCGCGAATGCCGCGCTCGGCATCGCACTGCTTCAGTATAATCTCGGCACGAGGGATTTCACGACCGTGCTGACCGCGGAACAGAACCTTTATACGGCGCAGAATGACCTGGCCATGGCCGAAGGCGGCGTGTCGGCCGGGTTGGCCTCCGTCTACCGCGCGCTGGGGGGCGGATGGCAGATCCGCGCGGACGACGAGTTCGTGCCCGCTGCCACGGCCGAAGAGATGAGGCACCGCACCAATTGGGGCGAGCTGCTGCCGCCCCCCGGTACGCCGCAGCCGCCGGCGCCAGCGTTGCCGACACCAGCCGATGTCAGTCCCAACCCTCGGCCGCCCGAATGGTGAGGTCGCTGTGAACTTGTATGTGCCAATCGCGCTCTCGGTGATCGTCGGTATTGCTGCAGGGTACGGAGCGGCGAAGACTTATCCGAGGCCATTCAATATGGCCGCGGCAGCCGAACCCAAGATCCCTGCCCCCCCGTCCGCGGGTTCTGCACAGATGCCTGCCCAATTCTCGCCGCAGGCGAACCAGTCGGTCCCGGTGATCAAGCCTCGGTCTCAGAGCGTTAGCAGCTATGCCGAGATCACCGGCAACGCCGCCGCGGTGAACGCCGTCAAGCTGGTCGCGCGGGTCGAGGGTTATCTCGAAAAGATCCATTACGAGGATGGCCAGTTTGTCAAAAAGGGCGACCTTCTGTTCACGATCCAGCAGGACCAGTACAAGGATCAGCTGCAGCAAGCTCAGGCGCAGGTCCTCGCCGCGCAGGCCCAGCTTGCGCATGCGAAAGTCGAGCTCCCACGGTATACGGCGCTCGTCAAAAAGGACGCGGCGACCCAGACCGAGGTCGACCACTGGTATTACGAGCGGGCGACGGCCGAGGCGCAGGTGCTCGGAGCCCAAGCGCAAGTGTCGTTGGCCAAGCTCAATCTCGGATATACCGAGGTCAGGGCGCCGTTCGACGGCATTGTCGGCAAGCACCTCGTGGATCCCGGCAACGTCGTCGGCGGAACGCAGCAGAGCGCGCTCGCCGAGATTACCCAGCTCGACCCGATTTATGTGGTTGCCAATCTCAGCGAACAGGAGGTGCTGAAGATTCGCGCGAACCTAAATCAGCATCGCCTTACGTTCGAAGACTTGCGTAAGGTGCCTGTCGATGTCGCGCTGTCGGACCAGACCGGGTTCCCGCTTCAGGGGACGATCGAATATGTCTCGCCGGGGATCGACCCATCGACTGGAACCTTGCTGGTGCGCGGCATTCTGGCGAACGCGGACCGCACACTGCTGCCCGGCTTCTTCGTCAAGATGCGTCTGCCGATGGGGCGCGTCGATCGTAACGCCTTGCTGGTGCCCGACAGCGCCTTGCAAGCAGATCAGGGCGGCCGCTACCTGCTGATCGTCGGAAAGGACGATGTCGTCGAGCAGCGCTATGTGCAGCTGGGACAACTCGACGGAACGCTGCGGGTCATCACCTCGGGTCTGAAGCCGGAGGATCGTGTGGTCGTCGGCGAGCTCTGGCGCGCAACCCCCGGCACCAAAGTGACGCCGCAGCTGACCTCGATCGAAGCGACCTCCGCGGGCGCCAAGCCATGATGTCGAAATTCTTCATCGAGCATCCGGTCCTCGCCAATGTGCTGGCGATCGTGCTGGTACTGATCGGCGCCCTCTGTCTATTCCGTCTGCCAGTGGCGCAATATCCGAATATCGTGCCACCGACTGTACAAGTGACGACCCGCTATCCCGGCGCGAGTGCGCAGACCGTTGTCGACACCATCGCTCTGCCGATCGAGCTGCAGGTGAACGGCGTTCCGGGCATGCTCTACATGCAGTCCACCAGCGCCTATGACGGCACCTACGTATTGACGGTAACCTTCGAGATCGGATCCGATCCGAATTCGGACCAGGTTCTGGTGCAGAACCGGGTGCAGAACGCGATGGCCCAGCTGCCCCAGGCGGCACAGGCTCAGGGTGTCTCGATCCGGGCGAAATCTCCATCGATCCTGGAATTCGTGACGTTGGACTCACCGGACGGATCACGCGACGCGCTCTTTATGTGGAATTACGCGACGATCAACCTGGTCAACGAGCTCGCGCGCTCGCCCGGCGTGGGCAACGTCACGGTAATGGGCGCGGGCCAGTACTCGATGCGGATCTGGATGGATCCTCAGAAGCTGTATTCGTTCAACCTCGTGCCGCAGGACGTGATCAATGCTGTCCAGCAGCAGAGCCAGGAGGTGGCGGCCGGTCAGGTCGGCATGCCGCCCGCGCCGAAGGATCAGCAGTTCCAGTACACGATCGACATCCTGTCGAGGTTCAGCGATCCGGGTCAGTTCGCGGAAATCGTCGTCAAGGACCAGACCGCGCAAGGCGGTCGCCTGATCAAAGTAAAAGACGTCGCGCGTATCGACCTCGGCGCCCAGACCTATTCGCAGGACTTCAAGCTGGACGGCAAGCCGGCTGCCGGGATCGCCATTTACCAGACCCCCGACGCCAATTCGCTGAAAGTGGCCGCCGGGGTCGCGGCAAAGATGGAGGAGTTGTCCCACCGCTTCCCGTCCGGACTGCACTACAGCATCCCCTACAACACGACGATCTTCATCAGCAACTCGATCGACGAGGTCTACAAGACCTTGTGGCAGGCCGGGGTGCTCGTGCTGATCGTGATCCTGGTCTTTCTGCAGAACTTTCGCGCGACCTTGGTGCCGGCGACGACCGTTCCCGTCACGATCATCGGCGCGTTCGCCGGTATGGCGGCGCTCGGCTATACGGTCAACCTGTCGACGCTATTCGCACTGATTTTGGCGATCGGCATCGTCGTCGACGACGCGATCGTCATCGTCGAGGGCGTCTCGAAATACATCGAACAGGGCATGTCCGGCCATGATGCCGCGATCAAGGCGATGGGCGAATTGTTCGGGCCGATCATCGGCATCACCTTGGTGCTGATGGCAGTCTTCCTGCCCT
>VAZT01000768.1 GCA_005884825.1 Alphaproteobacteria bacterium | reverse complement strand
ATCGAAGATCAGCCCGTCGGCAGACAGCGTTCGCGCCTTCTCCAGCGCCCGCGGGTTCGAGCCGGGCATATAAAGGAGACTGCGGCGAGGGCGAGGCGTGGCAGACATCGGCGCCGTGGTATCGCTGAATTCTATTCTGCAGCCTTGGCCGCCGGGGACTGCCAGCTCTTCAATACCGGAAGGACCTCCCTGGCGAACAGCTGCAACGATGCCTCCGCCTTCTGGTAAGGGATGCCCCCGAAGCGGAACGCGACGTTGAGCTCGAAATCCCCGATGACGCCGCGCCGCGCTTCCAACTCGCGCAAGATGCGGTCCGGGGTGCCCCACACGGCGGCCTTCATGAAGCCTTCGACAGCGCCTTCGAGGCCGCCCTTGCGGGCGATCTCGGCCTTTTGCGCGTAGGCGGTCGAGCTTCGGCGCGCAGAGGCAGAAATCCGTGATCATCATCGTCGGCGCTTCGACGCCGTGGTACTTGCGGTGCATTTCCCGGTTGCGCTGGATCGCGGGCAACCGCATCGGCCACGGGCGATCGGAAAACATCACCATGTGGGCGCCGAGCCGCGCCGCCGAATCCACCGAATCCTCACTCGACGCGACGGCGTAGATGCGACCGTCGAAGCTGTATTTCGGGCGCGGGCGCAACTCGACCCGCGGCTGCTTGTAATAGACCCCGTCGGCCTCGATCCAACCGGTGCGCAGCGCTTTGACGATCATCGGCGCCGCCTCGTCGAACCGGCCGCGGCTCTCGTCCATCGTCCCGCGGAACGCAGCGAATTCGCGCCGCGCCAACCCTCGGCCGAACCCGAGCCGCAGCCGGCCCTTGCACAACAGATCGAGCACCGAAGCCTGCTCGGCCACGCGTAGCGGGTCGTGCCACGGCAGTATCACCGCGGCGGTGCCGAGGTCGACATCCGGGCACACGGCGGCGAGATACGTCATCAGCTGCAGATTGTCGGGGCAGAACGAGTAGTCGAAGAAATGATGCTCGGCCGACCACAAGGCGTCGAAGCCCAGACCCGGTGCCTGCCGGGCCAACCGGAGCTCCTCCTCCCAGACCTGATCGTCGCTCATGTTCTCCCAACCGTAGCTGGCGAAGATCATCATCAGGCCGACATCCATGGTCCCCTCCCAAACAGCTCAGGTGTGCAGCAAGCTCATCAGCTCAGAGACGTGCGCGACGAGGCGGAAGTCGTGGATTACCGCCAGGCTCGCCTCGATCTGCCGATCGCGCAAGCGAGCGTGAGGCATCAAGGCGCGGTATTTCCCGTCGATATCGGCCCAGGAGAGACCGCCGGCGCCCGCTCCCTTGGGCGCAAAGACGGTGCTCGTAGCGATCCGGCCGTCCATTGTCCGTATGGTGACGGTCGCGCCCTGCCGATATCGCTCGGCATTGCCGGTCGGCGGAGGCCCGACCTGGACCTTGTCGATCAGCCGATGAATGACCGGGTCGGCGATTTTCGCGGCGGTCGCGTGCACCCACGAGAAGTCGCGATCGGCCGCCCCGGCCGCAAGGAAATAGGCGGGGCTGTGCGCCATGCCGATCAGATCGGTCGGGTGCAGCGGGCCGGTCAGCGCGGTGAAACCGGGGCGCGACACGGTGATGCTTTCGATGTCCTGCGCTGCGATGTTCCCTTCCATCGCCGCGATCGCCGCGGCCTCGGCGAGCGCGTGATAGGGATGTCCGCCGGGCACCGCCAGTCGGACTGTCCTCAGCTTCTCCGCCGCGACCACTACGGGCGAGAGCTGGGTTGGCGCGATGTTGTACCGCGGCACCAATTCGGGCACCTGGTCGAGGACGAACTTCTTCTTTATTTCAGCCGCGCCGGCTGTGAGGTAAAAGCGCCCGCACATGAGCGGACTATAGCACCATGCGGGCTTGGCCCGC
Organism: Alphaproteobacteria bacterium; assembly: GCA_005884825.1. Taxonomy (GTDB): domain Bacteria; phylum Pseudomonadota; class Alphaproteobacteria; order ATCC43930; family CGMCC-115725; genus AP-15. Next base: position 991 of record VAZT01000768.1, on the reverse strand, counting down.
ATACCCCCAACCTCGCGGATGTCGAACCGGCGCTCCTCGCCGCCGATCGGTTTCCGGCTGCCTCATAGCCGACCACGATTGCCGCCAACACGTCTTCGCCGTTCGCAGCAGTTCGCTCGGCCATGGCGAGCGCCGAAGCGACGAGTGTCGTTCCGGCATGGACGATGTTGCGCAGATCGCTGTCGTCGGAAGCCGCTGCGTCGCTCATCACGGCATTGACTTGCGCCGCCTCGGCGACCGGCAATTTTGGCCCTGCATCCAACCACAACGAGGCCTCGGCGACCCCGCCGCGTTCTCGCGCGAGGTCGCGGATAATGAGCGAAGATTCTATCCCGGCGCCGAGCGCCGCGCTGGCGAGTGTGCTGGCGATCAGCATCGCTGCATGATCGACCGCTTGCTGCGGAAGGTCGGCCGGGCCGACCCGCGTCAGAAACTCGGCCAATTCCCCGGCGAGCGTCATTCTAGTCCAATACAAATTTCCTGAGGAATCCATCTCCGCCCCCGGCGGCGGAGAGGGTGATGCCATTTCCTCTGCCGTCCCAGATCGACCCCGGGCTGCCCGGCGTTTTCACGGGAATGAGTACTCAAGCCGGTATCGGCGCGATGAGCCCCACATCGTCTTCTTTGATGTTGTTGACCCGATCGCTGACCGGGGCGATGGTCATCGTGCCGGTATAGGGGACCAGCAGCCGCCTTGCCGTTGCGTCGGGGGCGGTCAGCCAACGCTGATAATCGCCAGGCGCAATGATTACCGGCATCCGCTCGTGCACCTCGCTGACCAATTTGTTCGCTCGCGTCGTGATGATCGCGAACGTCTCGACCGGCTCGCCAGTCTCGGGCGTCCACTTCTCCCAGAGCCCGGCAAAGGCGCATAACGCTCCATTGCGCAACATGATCTTGTAGGGCTGTTTCCTCGCCCCTCTCGTCCGCCATTCGTAATACCCGTTCGCCGGGACGAGACACCGTTGCCCATGAAACGCCGACCGAAACA
>VAZT01000065.1 GCA_005884825.1 Alphaproteobacteria bacterium | reverse complement strand
CTGTATGACGCGACAAACTGGGGGGCGTAGACGCGATTGTGGCCAAGCTTCCGACCGACCTGTCGGGTCGGCAAGTGCCCATGGCTCTGGAGCGCGCCGGCTTTGTGTTCCGTCGTCACGCTGGCAGCCACATGATTCTGCGGCGCAACGAGCCCTTATAGCCGCGTTGTCGTGCCGGACGACAAACAGATCCGACCAGGCACACTCCGGCGGATCATCACCGACGCGGGACTCACTTAGATCAGTTTATCGGTAACGAATTTCTCAATGGTCAAGGAACCAGGCAATATTGCGTCGGGTGTGCTCTATCACTGTTGAGACTAGAACCATGACTAAGCCTGTCCTTCTAGTAACCCGCCGATTGCCGCCGGCGGTCGAGGCGCGGGCCGTTCGCGACTATGACGCGCGGCTCAATCCCGAGGATTTAGCGCGCAGTGGCGCGGATATTGTGCGCCTGGCCGAGGGAGCGGCCGCGATCCTGTGCTGCCCGGCCGACCGGCTCGATGCGGCAGCGATCATGGCCCTGCCCGATACCGTCCGCGTGATCGCTACGTTCAGCGTCGGTTACGACCATATTGCGGTCGAGGCTGCGGCAGCGCGCGGCATCACCGTGTGCAATACGCCGGGCGTGCTGTCGGTCGCGACCGCCGAGACCGTGATGCTGCTGATCCTCGCGGCCGCGCGGCGCGCCGGCGAAGGCGAGCGCCTGGTCCGCTCCGGCCAATGGCAGGGCTGGGCGCCGACCCAGCTGATCGGGAGCCAAGTCTCGGGCAAGCGCCTCGGCATTTTCGGCATGGGCCGGATCGGCCGCGAGGTTGCGCGGATGGCCCGTGCATTCGATATGGAGGTGCATTACCGCGACCAGGCCCGTCTGCCCGCCGATCTCGAGCAAGGGGCGATCTTTCACGACAGGGACGAGAGTTTTCTTCCGCAGTGTCAGGTGCTGTCGCTCAATGCGCCGGGCGGCGCGTCCACCCAGCACTGGCTGAACGCCGAGCGCATCGCGCTGCTGTCGCGGGGTGCCGTGGTCGTCACCTGGCTATCTCGGGCTGCAGAATGTCGTACTACTGCCGCATCTCGGCAGCGCGACGGCCGAAACCCGAGACGCGATGGGTTTCGTGGCGTTGGACGGGATCGACGCGGTCCTGGCCGGACGGACCCCACCCAACGCAGTCGCCTGACCACGTCCTACGCCCAGCGGCCTTCGGTCCAGACCCAGCCGTTCGGCCCTTGTTGCCAGTAGCCCGGGACCCAGTTCGCGCTTGGCGTGGGCCGCTGCACATATTGCCCGAAGATCCAGACATACTGTCCGCCGCTCCAGCTCCAGTGGCCGGGTTGCCAAACTGCGAGCGGCGAGGGCGGCGGTGGCGGGGTCTCCACGCGCGCCGGCGGCGGGGCAAACGGCGCGACACTGACAAAAGTCGTCCCCGCGTTGCTCGGCGCGGCGCCCGGGAAGGTCGTCGGCCCGTAGGCCTGCGCCACGCCGGTGGGCGAGTAGGGCGGGACCGTTGCGGCCGCCGGCGGCACATAATAGGGCGGCGGCTGTGGCGGCAGCGCCATTGGCGCTTCAGTCGGGGCGACGGCAACCGTCCCGGGCGGCGGGGGATAGCACGCCGACAATCCCAACGCGGTTAATGCGATCGCGGCCATGCCGCTCAGATGCTGGAAACGCTGCATCCTGTCCTCCAAACGTTGCGTAGCGGTCGAACGATCTCGATCGCTCTTTATTCTGCTAGAACACGAATGCCTCGCGATCGCTCCCAAGGCCTCTTGCCGCGGATCAATCCGATCGATTGACGATATAAAGATATGTGTATATCTTTCTGACTTTGCCTCCTGCCGCATTATGATCACGGAGAGCCAAGGATGCCCGCCTTTACCGACTACAAGGTCGCCAACATTTCTCTTGCGGATTGGGGGCGGCGCGAGATTGCCATCGCCGAGACCGAAATGCCGGGGCTCATGGCGTTGCGCGATGAATTCGGCGCCGCGAAACCGCTCGCGGGGGCACGCATTGTGGGCTGCCTTCACATGACGATCCAGACCGCGGTGCTGATCGAGACGCTCGTCGAGCTCGGCGCAACGGTTCGCTGGAGCTCGTGCAACATCTTCTCGACCCAGGATCATGCGGCGGCGGCGATGGCCGCCCGCGGCATTCCGGTTTTTGCCTGGAAAGGCGAGAGCGAGGAGGAGTACGAATGGTGCATCGAGCAGACTTTGCGCGGCCCGGCCGAGGGTCCATTTGGGGGCTGGACACCCAACATGGTGCTCGATGACGGCGGCGACGCGACCAAGGTGCTCCACGACAAATACCCCGAGCTGCTGAGCCATATTCGCGGGATCTCGGAGGAGACCACCACCGGCGTGAACCGGCTCTACGAGATGGTCCGGGAGGGGACGCTCAAGGCCCCGGCATTCAACGTCAACGACTCGGTCACCAAATCGAAGTTCGACAACCTTTATGGCTGCCGCGAGAGCCTGGTCGATGGCATCAAGCGCGCTACCGACGTGATGGTCGCCGGCAAAGTCGCGGTGGTCTGCGGCTTTGGCAATGTCGGCAAGGGCTCTGCGGCGAGCCTGCGCAGCCAAGGCGCGCGGGTCATGGTGACCGAAATCGATCCGATCTGCGCATTGCAGGCGGCGATGGAAGGGTATCAGGTGGCGACGATGGACGAGATGGCCTCGCAAGGCGACATCTTCGTCACGGCGACCGGTAATATCGACGTAATCACCATCGATCACATGCGGCAGATGAAAGACCGTGCGATCGTCTGCAATATCGGCCATTTCGACAGCGAGATTCAGATCGATGCGCTGCGCAACTATCCCTGGGAGGAAGTCAAGCCGCAGGTCGACGAAGTTGTCTTTCCCGACGGCAAGCGCCTAATCGTCCTCGCCAAGGGGCGGCTGGTCAATCTGGGTTGCGCGACCGGTCACCCGAGCTTTGTGATGAGCGCGTCGTTCACCAACCAGGTGCTCGCGCAAATCGAACTGTGGACCAATCACGGCAAATACGACAACAAGGTCTACGTGCTGCCGAAGCATCTCGACGAGAAAGTCGCGGCGCTCCACCTCGACAAGCTCGGCGCGAAACTGACCGCGCTCACCCCGGCCCAGGCCGGCTATCTCAGCGTCGAGCGTTTGGGGCCCTTCAAGCCGGACCATTATCGCTATTGATCGCCTTTTACAACTTTAACTACATTATCGACACAAGCGCTCTTGCAATTAGGTAAATAACACTCCTATTGTGGGCCATACGGGAGATCGATAGATCGCCCATACGTCTATGGTGCTAGCAAGGGCGAGTGGTTGTGTTCGAATCGGCTGCTGCGTTGTGTCTGATTGTCGCATTGGCTTCCGTTGTCGCTCTGTTGCGTGCCCGCACCGAGCTCTGCGAGGAGCGCGCGAGATCCGCGATACTCGAAACCGTCCCCCTCGAATGGTTTCGCTGGCGTCCAAATCGGACGAACGCCGACGCGCATGATAAAACGTCGGGCTATCGCCAGTTCCTCGAAAGGCTACAGGCCGTCGATGCGGAGCAGCTGGAGAACGCCCGGCAGAGGCTCCTATCCCGGGGAGCCGCTTTCTCCACCACTTTTGTTACCCGCAGCGGGGCCGCCTATGCCGTCGAAGGGCGGCGTGCAGCCAGTGGCGACGCCGTGTTGTGGTTGCTCGATGCCTCGGCCGCAGTAGCGGTCCAGAGAGCGCGCCAAGAAGTCGCCGATTTGCGCCAAATGCTCGACGCTATTCCACTGCCGGTATGGCGGCGAGGCCCCGAATGCACCGTCGTCGATTGCAACCGAGCCTATGCGAGCGCCCTCGACACAACCGCCGATCTGGTTGTCGCGGAAGGCCGCGAATTGGCTTCCGGCGCCCGCCCCGGCGAATGCCGGCACGTCGTCATCGGCGGCTTGCGTCGGCTGGTCGAGATCGCCGAGGTGCCGTGCTCCACGGGAGGCACAATCGGTTTTGCCTGGGATCGCACCGATCGCGAGGCTGCCGAGGCGGAGTTATGGCGCCACATCAACGCGCACGCCGAGGTGCTCGAGACCATCCGCGCCTCCGTCGCCATCTACGGCCCCGACAAGCGGCTCAAATTTTTCAACACCGCGTTCGCCTCGATGTGGGGCATCGCAGAAGACTGGCTCGCTGCTCAACCTTCCTTCGAGGAAGTTCTGGAACGGCTCCGGGAGACCCGTCGTCTCCCCGAGGCCGCCGATTTCCGGGCATTCAAATGCGAGCAGCTAGGGCTGTTCACTTCGGTCATTCGGCCTCAGCAGGACCTGCTGCATTTGCCCGACGGCCGCACCCTGCTGTTGTCCATCTCCCCACATCCATTCGGCGGCCTCACCTTTATCTACGAAGACGTCAGCGATCGCCTTGCGCTCGAGCGCTCGTGCAAGACCTTGACGAAAGTGCGGCGCGCCACCCTCGACCACCTCTTCGAGGGCATTGCGGTCTACGGGAGCGATGGCCGGTTGAAGCTCCATAATCCTGCCTATCTGGCGCTTTGGGAATTATCGGAAGACGATGTCGCGGGCGAACCGCACGTCGGCGAAGTCCTCGAGAAGACCCGTACTCTGCTCGATCATTCGGGCGATTGGGATGCGCGGAAGCAGAGAACTATTTCAAAAATCACCGCCCAGACGCCGGCAAGCGGCCCGGTGTACCGAAGCGACGGGTCGATGTTGCAGGAGGCGACGGTCCCACTTCCCGATGGCAATGTGTTAGTGACCTATCTCGACGTGACCGATACGGCGAGGTATGAGCGTGTGCTGCGCGAGCGTAACGAGGCGCTCGAAACTGCGGGGCGCCTGAAAAGCGAGTTTATTGCCAACGTCTCTCACGAATTGCGGACGCCGTTGAATGCGATCATCGGCTTTGCCGACATCTTGACCAACCAGTATTTCGGCGACTTGAACCCGCGGCAACTCGACTACAGCCGCGGCATCCTCCAGAGCTCGCAACAGTTGCTGGGGCTCATCAACGATATCCTCGACCTTGCCACGATCGAGGCGGGGTACATGGTTCTGGAGACCGGCCGGGTCGAGATTTTCGAGATGCTGAAATCGGTGCTGGCGCTGACGAGGGGGCGTGCCAAAAGCCGAGAGCTTGAAATGGACCTCTCTTGTCCGCCGGACATCGGGGCGATCGCGGCGGACGAACTCCGGCTCAAGCAGGCGCTCTTCAACCTGATTTCCAACGCGATCAAATTTACCCCTCCGGGCGGAGCGATACGCATCGAGGCCGAACGCCGCGAGAGTGAGTTGCTGCTGACCGTTGCCGATAGCGGGATCGGTATCCCGCCCTCCGATCAGGCCCGGATGTTCGAAAAGTTCGAACGTGGGATGCCGCGATCGGGTGCGGGCCTCGGCCTGTCACTGGTCAAAAGCCTGATCGATCTGCATGGCGGAGCCGTTTCGATCGCCTCGACCGCCGGTCGGGGAACCACGATCACCTGCCGGCTGCCCTCGGCCTTGCGGGAGTTTGGCGGCATGCAGCCTTCGGCCCACATCGAGAACCGGGCGGCGGCATAGACGACGTCTTGACCGATTCGTACGATAGCGGCGCAGCTGATCTCGACGATCGCCGTTCAGGGCCGCGAACAGACACCGATGCCGCACATATTGCGCCTGGCCGACGACGGGTTATACAAGGCCTAGGTGATGATCGTTGTCGACCTGCCGAACGAAACCGCCACTGCCGCGCTCGCGGCCCGCATCGCCGCAGTAGCCGCTCCGGCCGACATCGTCGCGCTGAAGGGCGACCTCGGCACCGGAAAAACCGCCTTTGCGCGCGCCTTCATCCGGGCGTCCGGTAACCAGGACGAGGTCCCGAGTCCAACCTTCACGCTCGTCCAGGTCTACGATGCAGGCCCGACGGCAATCTGGCATTTCGATCTGTATCGGATCCGCGCCCCCGAGGAGGCATGGGAGTTGGGCATCGAGGATGCGTTCACCACGGGTATCTCACTGATCGAGTGGCCCGAGCGACTGGGACCGCTGCTGCCCGAGCGCCGACTCGAACTCGGCTTCGCGTTCGGCGGCGAGCCAGGCGCGCGACGTATTGCGATCGATCCGGGCAAAGAGTGGGAGGCGAGGCTGGCGATGATCGCAGTCGATGCGTGATCCGCGCCAACTCTGCTCTGCTGGCGGATCAAGAGCTGCTCCCGATCGTCCCACGCGACAGCGGGCAATCGCAGCCTTTCTCGATGGGTGCGGCTGGGGAGACGCCAAGCTTACGCCTCTCGCCGGCGATGCTTCGTTTCGGCGCTACTACCGCCTCGGCAACAACGGGCAACGCGCCGTCCTCATGGATGCGCCGCCGCCGCAAGAGGATGTCGTCCCTTATATCGCCGTCGCGCAGCTGTTGCGGCGGCTCGGGTTCAGCGCTCCCGAGGTGTTCGCGGAAGACCGCGCGGCGGGCTTTCTGCTCATCGAGGATTTCGGCGACGACACCTACACCCGTCTTCTCGACCGCGGCGCCGACGAGCCGGCCCTTTATACATTGGCGATAGACACGCTGATCGAATTGCAGCGCGCAGTCGAGGCGCGCGGGAGCCTGGACTTGCCCCCTTACGATGCGGAGCGGCTCCTTGCCGAGGCAGCACTCCTGGTCGATTGGTATGTCCCAGCGGCTCTCGGAGACCCGTTATCCGCCGCCCGGCGCGAGGAGTATCTCGATCTGTGGCGGGTGCTTCTGCCGGAGGCGGCGCTTCCCGGCGAGACCTTGGTGCTGCGCGACTATCACGTCGACAATTTGATGTTGTTGCCGGATCGCTCCGGGGTGCAGGGCTGCGGCCTCCTCGATTTTCAGGACGCGGCGCGCAGCGTTCCTGCGATCGGCGGCCATCCTGGCGGCTCAACGCAACTGCAAGATCCTCGGCATCTTCACCCGATTGTGGAGGCGCGACGGCAAACCGCGCTACCTCGTACACCTCCCGCGGATCTGGCGGCTGCTCGAACGAGAGCTTGTTCACCCGGCCCTTGACCCGATCGCTCGGTGGCTCGATCGCACCCTGCCGCGCTCGGCTCGGCATCTCTCCGCATGATCGTCCTGCGGACGGCGATGGTGCTCGCCGCCGGGCTCGGCACCCGCATGCGGCCGATGACCGAAACTCTTCCAAAACCTCTGATTGAGATAAACGGCCGCACCCTGCTCGATCATGCGATCGACCGGCTGGCGCTTGTCGGGGTCGAACGGGTCGTCGTCAACGTGCATTACAAGGCCGCGATGGTCGCCGCACAACTGGCCCGCCGCGACCATCCGCGCATCGAGATTTCCCACGAAACCGAGTTGCTCGATACCGGCGGCGGCGTCGCGCGCGCGCTGCCACTGCTCGATGACACCTTTTTTGTCGTCAACAGCGACGTATTCTGGCTCGACGGCAAGGAGCGCGCCCTGCAGCGGCTCGCCGCCGCCTTCGATCCCGAACGCATGGACGCGATGCTGTTGCTGCAGCGGACCGTGACTGCGGTCGGCTACGAGGGCACTGGCGACTATTTGGTCGACGCGTCGGGAAACCCGCACCGCCGCGGCGAGCGCGAGGTCGCGCCTTGTCTCTTCGCCGGCCTTCAGGTGCTGCACCGCCGTGCCTTCGCCGGCATCTCCGACCCCGTTTTTTCGCTGGTCCGGCTCTTCGACCGCGCCGAAGGGGCAGGGCGCCTGCACGCCATAGTACATGACGGCGAGTGGTATCATATCGGGACGCCGCAGGGCCTCGCCGCGACCCGTGAACGGCTGGCCTCGGACCACCTCGAGCGGTAGCAAGGCTTGAAATCCAGTGCAGCCCAAGGTCTATACGATCGCCGCGCACCGGCCGTTCCTGACGACGCTGGCGGCCGGGCTGCTCGGGATGGCGGGCACAGATCCGCTGAAGATGGCGCGGATCACTGTTCTGTTGCCGACCCGCCGCGCAGTGCGCTCGCTGCGCGAGGCATTCCTGCGTGTCGCGCCGGACGGCAAGGAGGTCGGAAGTCCATTGCTGCTGCCGCGGATGCGGCCGATCGGCGATCTCGGTTCCGACGAGCTGTCATTGTCCGACACCGGCGAGGAGGATTTGGCGGTGCCGCCGCCCATTCCCGAACTGCGCCGGCGGTTGCTGCTAACGCGGCTCATCCTGCACTGGGGCGAACGCCGTGGCGCGGAACCGCTCTCGCCCGGACAAGCCGCTGCGCTCGCGGCGAGCCTTGCCCGGCTTCTCGATAAGGTGGCGACCGAAGAGGCTAGTTTCGCGAGGATGGCGGACCTGGTCCCGGAGGGGCTCGCCGAGCATTGGCGCGTCGTCCACGAATTTCTGAACATCCTGCCGCAGCATTGGCCGCGGATTCTCGCCGAGGAGGGGGCCCTCGACGCAGCGTCGCGTCGCAATCGCCTGCTGGAGCAGCAAACCGCAGCCTGGCGTAGCTCTCCGCCCCGGCATCCGGTGATCGCCGCGGGATTAATCGGCGGCATCCCGGCAGTGACCGAGCTGCTTTCGGTCGTCGCCGCGCTGGACCAGGGCGCGGTGATCCTCCCCGGCCTCGACCGCGAACGCGATGCTGGCGAGTGGTCGGCAATAGAGGAGGACGAGGCTCATCCGCAACATCTCATGGCGGGGTTGCTCCGAGCGCTCGATTTGACCGCGGCCGAGGTTCGCGATTGGCCTCCGAGCCGGCCGGAACCCATCCCCGCCCGCAGCTTCGAGGGTCTCTCGGATCTTCCCTTGTTTGCTTCCGCCGAGCGCGACAGTGGGGACGCAATTGCGCGCCGGGTATGGCTGATCGCTGAGGCATTGCGGCCGGCAATTACCACCGATGCGTGGCGGCGCCTGCCCGCTCAGCGCGCGGATACCCTCGACGGTTTGAGCCGATACGACTGCGCTAGCGCGCAAGAGGAGGCGGTCACCATCGCACTCCTGCTCCGCCGCAAGCTGGAGGCACAAGGCGCCACCGCCGCTCTCGTCACCCCCGATCGCGCGCTCGCCCGCCGGGTTGCTGCGGAGCTGCGCCGCTGGGACATCGACATCGACGATTCGGCCGGTCTGCCGCTGAACCGGACACCGCCGGGCGTTTTTCTGCGTC
>VAZT01000064.1 GCA_005884825.1 Alphaproteobacteria bacterium | reverse complement strand
ATGATGCCCGGCATGTTTAGCATGTTTAAGATAACGGTGTGCGCGCGCGCCTACCGCGCGCAGCCCCGTCATGCACTGTAAAGTCATCGTGTCCGCCTCGGCGCAAACAAATATGAGAGACGGTCACAGGGACCAGACTCATTCGGCAAAGTTGCCGTGCGCCTCTTTACCTTCGATACCTATAATATATTATGATTATATGAGTAAAAATGCTCGAAAATTCGAGGTTAACTGGCCGACCTCATGCCGGCACGCCCCTCTACAGTGCCGAGCGGCGACTCGAGCCGCCGCCGTCGATCGTGACGATCGAGCCGGTGGTGTAGGCGGATCTGTCCGAAGCGAGGAAGGCGGCCATCCAGCCGATCTCCTCCGGTTTTGCGGCGCGGCCGAAAGCCAGAGGCTTCATGTACTCGGTCCAGCGTTCGGCATCGCCGAACTGGGTGTGCGCGCGGGTGCGCATCAACGTCACGAGCCGGTCGGTCATGACCGGACCGGGGTTGATGCCGACGACGCGCAGCCCGTCGCGCGGCGCCGTGCCGCCCATCGCCCGGGTGAACGCCATCAGCGAAGCATTGCCGGAGGAGCCGGCGATATAATCGAAATCGGGGTTCTCGCCGGCGCCGCCGAGGATGTTGACGATGACCCCCTTCGTGCGCTCGCGCATCAGCGCATAAAACCGCCGCGTCATGTTGATGTAGCCGAACACCTTCAGATCCCAGGCGGTGCGCCAGCGCGCCTCGTCGACCGCGTCGATGTTGCCACCCGGGATCGCCCCGGCATTGTTGACGAGGATCTCGGTATCGGCGCATTCCTCGGCGAGCTTGTCGATATTGCGGCTGTCGGAGAGGTCGAGCGGGTAATACCGCACCGCGACATTGTGCTGGCCCACGATCTTCGCCCTCACGGCTTCGAGATCGGCGGCGGTGCGCGAGACCAGCACGATATCGCACCCCTCTTCGGCCAAGACCTCGGCGCAAGCCCGCCCGATCCCCTTCGACGCGCCGGTCACCAGCGCCTTGCGTCCCCGCAAACCCAGATCCATCCGATCCCTCCCCTCGAACCCACCCGACCACATTACCGTCATCCCCATTCGCGAGAACGACGAACCTTCCATGCTACTCGATTTTGCTCCAGGTCAGCTCGTGCTTGTTGTGGAACAGGTGTCGAAGCTCTGAGCGGGGAATGGCGGCGAAGCGCCGGGCGGTCTCGTGATCGGTCGGGCCCTGGAATTTGATCGTGCAGACGAAGTTGCGGCAGGTTCCGGCGGCAAGCCAGCGCTCGACCAGCGCCAGAAGCCGCGCCGGATAGCACACGATATCCGAGAACAGCCAATCGACCGGTCCGACCGTATGCGGGTCGAGCGCGAAAGCGCTCTCCTGCCGATGCTCGACGCTGGGGATGCGGGCGATTTCGGGGGCGAGCGGCGCCTTGTCGACGCTGATCACCGGCGGGCCGATCTGCTGCAATGCCCAGCTCCAGCCGCCGGGGCTCGATCCGAGATCGAGACAGGTCTCGCCCGGGCCCGGCCGCCGCCCGATCAGGCTCAGCGCCTCCCACAGCTTCAGATAGGCGCGGCTCGGCGGCCCGCTGCGATCCTCGACGAAGTGGACCTCGCCGTTGGGAAAGGGGTTTGTGCAGCGCGGTGCGGCAAGCATCGTCCCGGGGTCGAGCAAGGTCCACGACCCGAGCGGCGCCCGTGGCGGCGATGTCCCGAATACGAGCGGTTTGGCCGACACTCTCGGCAGCTGCTCTTGGATCAGCGTCGCGCGCCGGTAGAGGCGAGGCGCATAGACGGCCCAATTGCGCTGGAGGGCCCGCAGCTTCGACGCCGCATCGGAAATCGAGCCGATCGGGATCTGCTGCGGATCGAACCAGACATTCGCGGCCCATGCGGCGGGGCGAGGCGGCCCCGGAGCGATCAGCAGCCGGCCGTGCCTCGTGTCGGCGCCACCGAGCTCATGGTCGAGCTCCTCGGCAAATCCCGCCGCGGCAAGGTAAGCAGTGCGAGAGCTCACGGCGGCGAGGATCGCACGCCGGGCTTATCAGCACCGAATCGGGCATTCCCGATTTTCGCAGCCCCGGCGGGATCTGGACCCGCATGGCGCCGATCGACTTCTCGGATTTCCTCGCCTCGGAGGAGGCGCGGCGTGAAACTTGGCGGCGGCGCTTTGCAATGGAGGAGACCTTTCGCGCAGCGGCCCCGAACCGCGGTCACCGCGCCGTTGCGGAGCTGGTCCGCCGCGCAACGGCCGCCGCCGTGATCACGCAGAATATCGACGGTCTGCACCAAGCCTCCGGGATCCCCGACGAGCGGGTGATCGAGCTGCATGGAAATACGACTTATGCGCATTGCCTCGACTGCAAGACGCGGTATGAGCTCGACGCGCTGCGCATTGCCTTCGAGCGGGACGAAACGCCGCCGTTGTGTGGCGAGTGCGGCGGCTTTGTCAAAACCGCGACGATTTCTTTTGGCCAGGCAATGCCGTTAGAGGCTATGCAGCGCGCAGAAATCGAGACCCGCGCCGCTGATCTGTTCATTGTCGCCGGATCGTCATTGGTCGTTTATCCCGCAGCCGCCTTTCCGGAACTGGCGAAACACAACGGCGCGACCTTGGTGATCATCAACCGCGAGCCAACCGGCCTCGACGCAACCGCCGACCTCGTCCTGAACCGTTCGATCGGCGAGACCCTCGGCACCGCCGTCGGCGTCGACTGAGCCCACCAGATGCTTCCTCGGCGGAAAGCCGGGGCCTATCGTCTCGCGGGCACGAGCCCATCCTCGCCTGGCAAGGTATAGCGATTTGCTCTAAGAAGTACCGAATGGCGGGGAGATGGGTCCCGGCTTTCGCCGGGATGGTGAAAAGTAAATAGGCATTGGGCTGATTCTTCTCTCAGTATCAAGACAACTGTTATGTGATTAAGAAAAGCCCTCATCCCTGAGGTGCCTCGCGAAGCGAGGTCTCGAAGGACGCACGGAATTTTTCCAGCCCTCCTCTGCAGCGGGTAATAAACCGGAACAAAGACTAGGGTCTTTTCGTTCCGGATAAAAGGGGGAAAGAAATCGGTGCGGTAGGAGGAGCTCGTTGCGACCTGATAGGCGTTCGGTCCTGGTCGGCTTGGGGTGGGCGGGTGCGGCGGCGGCACTGCCGGTCTTGGTGTTTATCGGCTATTGTGCTGTCACCGTGCCGGTCTCGGGCGGCCGCAATGCCGACGAGCCCGGTCCGGCAATCGTTTTCACAGCCGCTGACGGTCAGGTCTTTGCGGCCCGCGGTGCCGCCAAAGGCGAGAAGGTCGAAATCGACCGGTTGCCGGCGGATCTGGTCCATGCCGTGATCGCGATCGAGGATCGGCGCTTCTACTCGCACCACGGCATCGATCTTCGCGGCATTTTGCGCGCGGCGTCGCACGATTTGTACGGTGATGGCGGGATCGAAGGCGCCAGCACGATAACCCAGCAGCTGGTGCGGATGAGCTACCTTTCTCCGGAACGCTCGCTGCGGCGCAAGGTGCAGGAGGTCATCCTCGCGCTGTGGCTCGAAACCCGGCTGACCAAAAACGAGATCTTCGCCCGTTACCTCAACACCGCTTATTTCGGGGCGGGAGCGTATGGCATCGACGCCGCGGCGCAGCGGTACTTCCGAAAGAAAGCGGGATCATTGAACCTTGCCGAGTCGGCAATGCTCGCGGGTCTCATTCGGTCGCCGACGCAGCTGGCGCCGACGCGAAATCTCGAGGCGGCGCGCCGGCGTGCGGATACGGTGCTCAAAGCTATGGTGGCGGCCGGCTATATCGACGAGGCGCGCGCGGCGGCAGCGCGGACCCACCCGGCCGGGCTCGCAGTACCGCCCGAAACCGAGCCAGGGCAGAATTACTTTGTCGACACGGCCGAGAGCGAGCTGAAGCGGCTGGTCGGCTCGCCGCCCATGGATCTCGGCGCCGACACGACCCTTGATCCGCGCCTCCAGGACGCGGCCGAACGCGTCATCGGAAAATGGCTCGGGCAAGAGGGGGCTCGCCGGCATGTCGGCCAGGCGGCGCTCGTCGCGCTCGCGCCGGACGGCGCGGTGCTGGCGCTGGTCGGCGGCCGGGATTATGCCCAGAGCCAGTTCAATCGCGCGGTCCAGGCGCAACGTCAGGCGGGATCGCTGTTCAAGATTTTTGTCTATCTCGCCGCGTTCAATGCCGGCTACACGCCCAGCAGCGTGGTTGTCGACCAGCCCGTCACTATTGGGGATTGGCAGCCGAAGAACTACGAGACCGGCTATCGGGGGCCCGTGACTCTGCGCACCGCTTTTGCGCAATCGATCAATACTGTCGCGGTGCAGCTGACCCAGGCAGTCGGGGTAGAGCGTGTGATCGATATTGCCAGGAGCCTCGGCATTCACACCGAATTGCCGGCGGTCCCGAGCCTGGCGCTCGGCTCGGCTGAGGTGTCTTTGCTCGACATGACTGCGGCAATGGATGCGATCGCGGTCGACAGCAAGGCAATCGAACCGTACACGATCCGCAGGATACGCACGGGTACCCGCGCACTGCTTTATACTCGTCCGGACACCGTCGCCGAAAGACCGGACTGGAACCGCAACGCTCTGGTGCAGCTCCTGGAGGGGGTTGTTACCAACGGCACCGGACAGGCGGCGCGCCTCGACCGGCGGGCCGCCGGCAAAACCGGCACGACACAGGACTATCGCGATGCCTGGTTCATCGGGTTCACATCCGACATCGTCGTCGGCGTCTGGGTCGGCAACGACGACGACCGCCCGATGGACGGCGTCGTCGGCGGCGATCTCCCGGCCAAGATCTGGCACGATTATGTCGAAGGCGCGGAGCGGATCCTGTCCACGCCGATCGCCGCCGCTTCGCATCTTGCCGAGCCGCAACCCGCGCCCCTGGCCGCGCCCGCACAACCTCCGACCGTGCTGCGGGGTGTGCCGAAGGTTGCCGACACGGCGACCCTGGTGTTTCCCGGCGGCATTGCGCATCTGCAAGGTGTAGCCGGCGAAAAAGGCGAGCTCGCCCACGAGCTCGAGCACTACATCCGAGGGCGCGAGGTGGTCTGTCAGGCGACCGAGCCCGGCACCGCGCAATACCGCTGTGATCTCGGCGATATCGACCTCGGAGAGGCGGTGGTGCTCAACGGCGCCGGCCGCGTTGCCGCGAACGCTTCGGGACGGCTGCTCGGCGCTGAACAAAAGGCACAGGCGGCCAGCCGAGGTATTTGGCGCGAATAGCCGATAGACTACACTCGTCGAGGCGATTTGAGGTGGTGCGATGCCGACACCCAATTATGAGGCACTCGACGAGGCGCTCGAGGTTTTGGCCGGAGCCGATATCGGGCTGAAGAACGGCAACAGCAATCACGCGCCGATGGTCGCCGAGGCGCTCTGTGCGATGGGCCGTCCGCAGGCGGTCATGCCGTGGATCGCGCGGTATCAGGAAAGACTGCTGCCACACCAGCCTGCCGGCGATCCGATCCGCGCGCAAATTTGGCGCAGTGCGCTGGGCCAGCGCGACCGCTTCGCCGACTGGGCAGAATTCTTCGTCGAAGAGCTGCGACAGGCACCCTGGCCCGAGGTGCTCGACCGCTGGACGGGGCGGCTGGCGCCGGGTTTTTCCGCAGCTGCGACGCACGGCGTCATCCGTGTCGGTCATGCCGTCCGAAGCCTGGCGATTGCCGAAACGCCATGGCGGAGGCGCGAGCTCGCCGACGCGCTGGCGAGCTGGGCGGCTACCTATCGGGAATTGCCTTCCAGCGATCGCCTACCCGAGCGCCCAATGCCGCCCCGCGAGGCGATCGCGAAAGTTCCGCTCGTTGCGTCGCATCAGCGGCGCGCTCTGGGAAACATCACCGCTTCGCTGGCAATGCTCGACGATTTTCCCGAATTTGCGCCGGTTATCGGATCCATCGACGTCAGCGGCGACATCGAAACGCTATTGGCACAACTGACTGAGATATTCGCACGGATTTATCTGGCGAACGCCCACGACGTATTGACGACAATCGTTTTCATCCATGGCGTCACCAGTCTAACAGCGCTCGGCAGCATCATCCCCCACATTAGCGAAACCACCGCAGGTGCGGTGCTGCGTTACGCCTGGCAATCGGCCTGCGCGCTTTACGCGTGCTTTGGCACCAGCGCCATGGCAGAGAACGTCGAGCCGTGTGCGCAGAACGCCGAGGCACTGATTGATCGCGCTCTCGCCAATGGCGACGAGCATGTCATCAAATTTACCGAAGCCTGCCTGCGCCGTGGCGCGCTCGCCCCGTTACCGGCCTATCGTGCAGCCGTCGACCACGTCCTCGGCGCAATGCGCCGCCGCTGATCCGGGCTCTGCGACATGCCGGTTGTTGTCATCCAACGGAACTGTCGCTTCCCCAAAACAATCGGGCGCGTGCGGCGGCTTTTTCGCGGCGCTGCCGGTCGCGTACGCTGCGGTATTCTTCCAATGCGGCGCGGTCGGCTTCGGTGACCGAAGCCTGGGTCGGCACCACGCACGCAGTGGGACAGCGCGTAACTCCTTTTGTACGGATATATTCTTCAATTACTGTTTCGCAGTTGGCGTCGGAGATCATCAGCATCGATCTCTCCCTGAGAACAGAGGAAAATACGTCAGTCGGCTCCCCGGACAGCGATATTCGTCATTGCAACCAGGCCGAGGCCAATGACGCGGCAGCCGCCCAAATGGCTGCCCAAACACCCAGCGATGATAATAAAACCAGTATCCAGAACGCTTCTTTGGTCAGTGCGCGAGCTATTTGATATCCCGATCTGTCGGGGTGCACTGGCCGGTGCAACAACCCATGGTTATTGACCGGGCAAACGTGCCGCGATATGAAGCTGTGTTCCACCAGCTCCTCCCTCAATTGCGAAAAATCGGCATTGCGCGCTGGTGGCCAATGAACAGAACGGGGGATTGCGACTGCCACCAGACAGCGCTGACCTTAATCGCGCCTAGTCACTCCGCCGTCTATTGCACGTCAAAAAGTTGTCCGCCACGCTTTTCTAATCGGATTTGACGAGATTTTGGATCAACAACGCGGCGTTGTGCTACTGGGGGGCCGGCGGCGCGGCTTTTTCCGTCATCTAACCGCAACCTTGACCTGCGGGGGTTAGTTTGCGGATAATCACCGAATCCAAGGGGTGCCCCGACAGGGGGCTGAGACGCCGCCGGCTCGAGACGACGGGGCGCGGCAACCCTTCGAACCTGATCCGGGTCGTACCGGCGTAGGGACAGGAACCCCGCGGCAAAAGCCGCCCTCCTCTTCGCAGATGCTTCCCGGGTCGCCGTGCAACTGGCGCAACGGAGGCCCACGATGCCCGATTCCGCTCCACTCTCAGCCGCGAAGCTCATGCCGAAGGTAGAGGAGCTTCGGGTCACCACCGGGCCGTTCCC
>VAZT01000063.1 GCA_005884825.1 Alphaproteobacteria bacterium | reverse complement strand
CAAAATTTGGCGATCGAATACCGGTGGGCAGAGGGCCGCACTTAGTTGCCATGCACCAGACTCGCTAATGTCGTCGGCAGGATTGGGGAAGAAATCATGAGATTTGTGCTTTTTCAGACCCCTCGGAGCGACGAGCCGGTACCCGGATTGCTGACCGATCGCGGCGTCGTCGATATTGCCGGCATCGTCGAGAAGCGCCACACCCCGCAACTGACGATGCAGGCGCTGATCGATGGGTTAGACAGGCTGCGGCCGTCTCTCGAACGCCAGGCGGCTGACGGCGAGGCGTTGCCGTTGAGCTCGGTCCGCCTGCGCGCGCCGTTGCCGCGGCCCGGCAAAATCCTTTGCTGCATCGCCAATTACTGGGAACACGCGCAGCGCGAGCCGCGGCCCTTGAATATGTTCTTGAAGAACCCGGAAGCAGTAGTGGGGCCGGGCGACACGATCGTTCTGCCCGAATTCACCGAGCCGTGGATCTTTATGCATGAAGCCGAGCTGGCGCTCGTCATCAAAGGCCCGGCCAAGAAGGTCAGTCAGGCGAATTGGCGAAGCGCGGTGTTCGGCTATACCTGCCTGATTGACGTGTCGGCACGCGGCGAGGGCAGGCGGACCTGGAAGGCCGGCAGCTGGCTCGGCAAATCGTTCGACACCTTCGCACCGATTGGGCCCTGCATAGCGACCGCCGACGAGATCCCCGAGCCCAATGATCTGGTCGTGCGCTTCTGGAACGACCGCCAGCTGCGCCACAACTACAATACTGACGACATGGAGCACCGAGTGCCCGAGCTCGTCGAGTTCGCCTCGACGATCATGACATTGAACACCGGCGATTTGATAGCCTGCGGCACCAATCACGAGGGACTCGGCGCATTGCAGGATGGCGAGACTGTGGAGATCGAGATCGCGCGCATCGGGCGCATGTCGCTCAATGTCGTCGACCCGCTGAAGCGCAGCTGGGAGCGCGGCATCTATATGGGCGCTGACTCGACCAACCCCGAGGCCGTCAAGCGGCATCGCCCGCAAAGCCCCGGCTGAGCGCCGCTCAATATCGGAACCCACGTCTGAACCTCTTGTTTGCCTTGTATCTACGGCTAACAGGAGACGACGCAATGAGTGACGTCAGAACTGCGACGACTGCTACCAATCTGGAAGCCGACGAGACTCACCGGCTCATTTCCTCGGAAAAGGTCGACGGCACCGCCGTCTACGATCGCCGAGGCGAACGCCTGGGCACGTTGCACCACGTGATGATCGATAAATATACTGGCCAAGTCTCCTATGCGGTGATGTCGTTTGGCGGGTTCCTCGGGATGGGCGAGAGCTATCATCCGCTGCCATGGAAAGTGCTGACCTACGACACCCGCTTGGGCGGCTACGTGGTGGATCATCTCGACCGCAACAGGCTCGAAGGTGCCCCGAGCTACACGTCGCGCGACGTGCCGAACTGGGACGACCGTTCATACACCGGCCGGATCGACCGGTACTGGATGCCGCCGGTCTAAGAAGCACGTTCCAAGCGGCGCCCGATCGGGCGCCGCTTTCTTTTTGTGGCCCCGAGCATGATCGGTGAGGGCGCTTTTCGCCGGGTTGGGTCAGGCGGCGCCTGCGATACTCACCTGGAAACGAAAAACGGGAAGAGCGGATGCCAAGAAATCTTGTAGACCGCCGTGCGGTCTTGAAGACGATGTCGGCGGCCACGGTGGCGGGCGCCGTCGCGGCGCGGCCACAGCGTGTGGCGGCGCAGCAGGTCAAATGGTCGTCCGGGACCGAGGCGCCCAAACTGCGGGCGCCAGCCGATGCCGCAGATTGCCATCATCACATCTATAATTCCCAATATCCAGTCGACCCGCGCTCGACGTTGCGGCCCGGCGACGCCACGGTCGAGGATTACCGGGCCTTTCAGCGCCGCATCGGCACGAGCCGCAACGTCATCGTGCAGCCTTCGACCTATGGCACCGATAACAGCTGCACTCTCGACGCATTGGTCGCGTTCGGCCCCACGGCCCGCGCCGTCGCGGTTGTCGACACGACAGTCTCCGATGCCGAGCTGAAGCGCATGAACGGCCTCGGTGTGCGCGGGATACGCTTCAACCTCGCGCAAGCCGGCGCGACGACGCCCGAGATGATCGAGCCCCTGTCGATGCGGGTGAGCGACCTGGGCTGGCATATCCAGATCAACGCGCCGGCCGCCAAGATCATGGAGATAAGGGACATCCTGAACCGGGTTCCGTCGCCGATCGTGTTCGACCACTTGGCGCACATCCCCGAACCGGAGGGCACTGCCCATCCGCTGTTCGGCGTGATCCTCGCGCTGATCGACAAGGGCAAGACCTGGGTCAAGCTGTCCGGCGCCTATATCGACACCAAGATTGGCTCGCCGAGCTATTCCGACTCCAGCGCCGTGGCCCGAGCCTATGTCCAGAAGGCGCCCGAGCGCCTGGTGTGGGGCAGCGACTGGCCGCATCCTTCCGAACGCGACAACAAGCCGGACGACGCGATCCTGTTCGACCTGCTCCTCGACTGGGCTCCCGAGGAGCGCGTCAGAAACCGCATCCTGGTGCAAAACCCGGAAGCGCTTTATGGCTTTGCGAAGAGCGCGTAACGCTTAACGCACGCCGAAACGGTCGGCGAGCTCCGCACCTGTGAAGCCGAGCGTGAAGCTCTGCGGATCGAGCGGCAGCATGGTTGCGTTCCACTCGTTCCATTCCGGCCGTCGCGGGCCGCCTGCTGGTCGTTGTATTTGCAGCGCCAGTAAATTTTGCGCGAAACCGGAGCCGCCTCTTTCGTCAACACGGGCAGCAAATCGATCCCATCTGATGGAAACTCCGGGTGGGGGACGGTGCCGGCTACTGCGAGCAAGGTCGGAAACCAATCCATGCCGATCGTCACCTGCTGCGAGACGACGCCGCACGGAATTCTGCCCGGCCAGCGGATCACCGCCGGGATGCGCAATCCGCCCTCCAACAATTCCGTTTTTCTGCCGGTGAAAGGCCAGGTGTCGGAATAGCGCTCGCCGCCATTGTCGCTGGTGAAGACGACGATCGTTTCCTGCGCGGCGCCGGCCGCGTCGAGCGCTTGCAATACGCGCCCGATTTGCAGGTCCATTTGCTGGATCATCCGCTGATAGGTGCGCTGGGTGCCGCCGTCATAATGAAACAGGTTCCGCAGGCGCTGCGACTCGGCTTCGTCACCCGGCGCTTCCCACGGCCAGTGCGGCGCGCTGAAATGCAGGCCGATCAGGAAGGGCTTCCCGGTTCCGGCATAGGTTTCGACCAGATCGACGGCGCGGGCCCCCAACAAATCGGTCAGGTAGCCGGTTCGGCGGATCTTGACGTCGTCCTCCCACAAATCATCGGTGTTGGTCGTGGGCGGACCGGATTTGTGCGTGAAGTAATCGACCGCGCCGCTGCGGAAACCATAGAAATAGTCGTAACCGCTCTGCAGCGGGCCGAAATCGGGCAGCCTCCCCAAATGCCATTTGCCGATCAGAGCGGATTGGTAACCGGCCCTTTTCAGGAGCGACGGCAAGGTCGGATGGGCCGCAGGCAAACCGATCTTGCGCGGCACACGCGTGCTCAGCGGCTCTTCGAGCCCGACGTCCAATCGGTATTGGTAACGCCCGGTAATCAGCGCGACGCGGGAGGCGGTGCAGACCGCGGAATTGGCGTAGGCCTGCGTAAAGCGCACGCCCTCGGCGGCGATGCGGTCGATATTGGGCGTCGTGAAGTCGCGGCGGCCATAGCAGGAGACATCGGCATAGCCGAGGTCGTCGGCGAGAATGAACAGAATGTTGGGTCTGGATGAGGCCATCCCGCTGGTCTCCCTTCTTCGCGCTCGGCCCGCAGCCAGGCTGGTCGACGGAAAATTGTTATCTGCGCTTTACCCTCAGCACTATAGACCTGGGGGATCTGTCCGCCACCCGTCACGGGATTAACAGCGTTATGAGGCGGCAGCTACCGCAGATTGGTTGACAAAGTCAGCAATACACCTGATAAAGGCAGATATGGAGCTGCCGAATTCAGAGCTGGAAGAGCGGGTCCGGGCCGTCAGGCGGTTCAACCGGTTCTACACCCGCAAGATCGGTGTCCTCAAAGACGGACTGCTCGGCAGCCCGCTGTCGCTGACCGAAGGCCGGGTCCTTTACGAGCTGGCGCAGCGCGAGCGCAGCACGGCGTCCGAGCTCGCGCAGGAGCTCGGTTTGGATTCGGGTTACTTGAGCCGCATGCTGAAGAGCTTCGCGGCCAAGGGTGTCGTTACCAAAGATGCTTCGAAGAGCGATGGCCGACAGATCATCCTTACCCTGACCGATCGCGGCCGCCAGATGTTCGCGACGATCGACGCGCGCTCGCGGGACGAGATCGCGGCGCTGTTGGGCGCGTTGCCGGGTTCGCACCAGGCACAGTTGGTTGCGGCGCTGGAGCGGGTCGAGCGCCTGCTCGGGGCGCGTGGCGAAGAGGGCGAACGCTCGTATCTCCTCCGCCCGCACCAGCCGGGCGACATCGGCTGGATCGTCCACCGCCACGGCGTGCTCTACGCCGAGGAATATGGCCTGGATACAACTTTCGAGGCGTTGGTCGCGCGGGTCGCCGCGGGTTTTATCGAGAATTTCGATGCCCGGCGGGAGCGCTGCTGGATCGCCGAGCGTGACGGTGAAATCGTCGGCTCGGTACTGCTCGTCAAGGAAAGTGAAGAAATCGCCAAATTGCGACTGCTTTTCGTCGAGCAGAAGGCCCGTGGGCTCGGCATAGGCCGCCGGCTCGTCAGAGAGTGTATCGGTTTTGCCCGCCGAGTGGGCTATCGCAACCTCACCTTGTGGACAAACGACGTGTTGGTCTCCGCGCGACGCATTTACGAGGCCGCCGGTTTTCATCTGGTGCGTGAGGAGCCGCATCACAGCTTTGGCCGTGATTTGGTCGGGCAGTATTGGGAATTGCCGCTGAGGCCGCATTGACGCGGCCCGAGCTCGCCCATAAGTATCGCCGCGCGATGCGGCCTCCGATTCGTATCTAGTTTGGGGGCGTGTTTGTTCTTGCGAGGAACAGCTTGATGAAGCCGACGCGGCGCCCGGCCAATCCGTGCTTTTCTTCCGGCCCTTGCGCAAAGCGGCCGGGCTGGTCGCCGGCTGTGCTCGAGACGGCGCTGGTCGGGCGTTCGCATCGCTCGGGGGTTGGCTTGGCGAGGCTCGTCGAGGTGATCGACGGTTCGCGTGCGATCCTCGGCATCCCCGCCGATTGGCGGGTCGGGATTGTCGCCGGTTCCGATACCGGAGCGATCGAGATCGCGATGTGGTCGCTGCTCGGCGCGCGCGGCGTCGACATGCTCGCCTGGGAGAATTTTGGCGAGGGCTGGGTCGCCGACGCCGCGCAACTCAAGCTCAAGGACGTTCGGGTAATGCATGTGCCTTATGGCCAGCTTCCCGATCTCTCCCGGGTCGATCCCGCCCGCGACGTGGTTTTCCCGTGGAACGGCACGACCTCGGGGGTTCGGGTGCCCAACGGGGACTGGATAGCGGCTGACCGGCGGGGCCTGACGATCTGCGATGCGACCTCGGCCGTCTTTGCGATGCGGCTGCCGTGGGACAAGCTCGATGTCGCGACCTGGTCGTGGCAGAAATCGCTGGGGAGTGAGGGGGCGCACGGCATGCTGGCGCTCTCGCCGCGCGCCGTCGAGCGCCTTGAAAGCTACACGCCACCTTGGCCGCTGCCCAAGCTCTTCCGGTTGACCTCCAAGGGCAAGTTGATCGAGGGGGTGTTTCGCGGCGAGACGATCAACACGCCCTCGATGCTGTGCGTCGAGGACGCGCTCGATTCACTGAAATGGGCGGAGTCGGTCGGCGGCCTCGACGGGCTGATCGCCAGGTCGGAACGCAACCTGACGACGCTTCTCGGCTGGGTCGAGAAATGCCCCTGGGCAGATCCTCTCGCCGAGGACCCGGCCACGATCTCCTGCACTTCGCCGCAGTTCAAGATTACCGAGCCGTGGTTCACCCGGCTCCCGCCCGACGAGCGCTTTCACACCGTACGCGCGATGACCCGACGGCTCGAGCAGGAAGGTGCGGCCTACGACATCGCCAGCCACCGCGCCTCGCCGCCGGGTTTGCGAATCTGGAGCGGACCCACGATCGAGAGGGCCGATATCGAAGCGCTCCTTCCATGGCTCGACTGGGCGTGGGACGAACAGCGCCGCACCGCCAAGGCCGCCTAGATGAGCTATGGGATCGTCTCAAGGCTTACCGCAGCAGACCTGTCGGGAGTTTATTGCACAGAACTGTAAGGCGAGCGTATTGCGTGTGTTTCCAGGCGAATTGCTCGATGTGCGGGTCGATGAAGTTTTGGAGGCCGCAAAAGCAGGAGATCGAGCGGCTCAGACGGCAAGGAAACTGTTATTAGATACCCGGTTTCGCAAGTAGTGGCCTGGGAGGCCAGGCAGGAGGCCCGAGATGGCATCTGCGGTATTTAAAACGATGAGAATATTGGAGGAAGCTCGGTTGCATTTCTTTATCGAGAGGACACGGCCTGATTCGATCCGCTTGTCGGTGACAATGGTTGGAGAGCGCGTTGAGATTGATGTATTTGAAGACAACCATTTGGAAATTTCGCGGTTTTTTGGAGACGAGAAGGTAGAAGGCGGTATGGAGCTGTTGGTGAACATGTTGAAAGCTAGCTAAACTGGCGCTTATTAGCAGATCCGGTAGGATAAAAAATATTTCCTTTAAAGGATTTCTTTGGCCTCTACGCGTCTTCGCGAAATCATGAAAAGATTGGAGCCTTGATGCCAAGAGTCTTGATTTCGGATGCTTTGAGCCCGCGCGCGGCCCAGATTTTTGCTGCGCGCGGGATCGAAGTCGATTTGGCTCCTGGAGTCAGTCCAGGGGAGTTGAAGGCTCGTATCGGCGGGTACGATGGGCTCGCCGTGCGGTCGACGACGAAGGTGACGGCAGGTCTCATAGAACGCGCCGGAAGACTCAAGGTCATCGGACGGGCCGGCATCGGCGTCGACAACATCGACGTCGCCGCGGCGACGCAGCGCGGCATTGTCGTGATGAACACCCCCTACGGCAACTCGATCACTGCCGCCGAGCACACGATTGCCATGCTGTTCGCGCTGTGCCGCGAGATTCCGGCGGCCGACCGCTCGACGCAGGCCGGCAAATGGGAGAAGTCGCGCTTTATGGGGGTCGAGCTGACCGGCAAGACGCTGGGTGTCATCGGCTGCGGCAATGTCGGCTCGATCGTCGCCGAGCGGGCGCTCGGTCTGCGCATGAAGGTAATTGCCTACGATCCCTTCCTGTCGCCCGAGCGAGCGGTCGATCTCGGCATCGAAAAAGTCTCGCTCGATGCGCTCCTTGCCCGCGCCGATTTCATCACTCTGCATACCCCGCTGACCGAGACCACCAAAAACCTGATCGACGCCGGCGCGATTGCCAAGATGAAGCGCGGCGTGCGCCTCGTGAATTGCGCCCGCGGCGGCCTCGTGGTCGAATACGATCTCGCCGCGGCGCTCGACAGAGGTCATGTCGCCGGCGCGGCAATCGACGTATTTGTCGACGAGCCGGCGCGCGAGAACCCGCTCTTCGGGCGCGACAATGTCGTCGCGACGCCGCATCTCGGCGCCGCTACAACCGAGGCGCAAGAGAACGTGGCGCTGCAGATCGCCGAGCAGATGGCCGATTTCCTGCTGACCGGCGCGGTATCGAATGCAGTCAATGTGCCTTCTCTGACCGCCGAAGAGGCCAAGCGCCTCAATCCGTACATGAAGCTCGCCCAACAGCTCGGCAGCTTCGCCGGGCAATTGACCGAGACCGGGATTACCGCAGTCGCCGTCGAATACGAGGGGGCGGTCGCCGAGCTCAACGTCAAGCCGTTGACCGCAGTCGCATTGACTGGGTTGCTGTCGCCGCAGCTCGCCACGGTCAACATGGTCAATGCTCCGGAGATCTGCCGCGAGCGCGACATCCGCGTCAGCGAGACGCGGCGCGCCGAGCCGGTCGATTATCAGACGCTGATCCGTGTCATCGTCACGACCGAACGGCGCATTCGGGAAGTCGCCGGCACTCTGTTCGCCGGCGACAAGCCCCGCATCGTATCGGTCGAGGGGATCCCGCTCGAAGCCGAGCTCGGCGGCAACATGCTGTTTGTGCGCAATTACGACAAGCCCGGCTTTATCGGCGCACTCGGCAATGCGCTAGGTGATGGCGAAGTGAACATCGCCACTTTCCATCTCGGCCGGGCTGCTCCGGGGCAAGACGCGATTGCCTTGGTCGAGGTCGATCAGCCGCTGACCCCGGCTATTCTCGTCTTCTGCCGCCCGAGGCGGAGATCGAAGCGCAAGTCGTGGCGCAGCTGATGACGACATTGGCCGCACATGGCTACGAGCGAGTCAAGCCGCCGCTCGTCGAATTCGAAGACACACTGTTCTCCGGAGCCGGGGCGGCGATGGCGACCGCCACCTTTCGCATGATGGACCCGGCCTCGCACCGGATGATCGGCGTGCGCGCCGACATGACGCCGCAGATCGCGCGGATCGCCGCGACGCGGCTTGGCGACGCACCGCGGCCGCTGCGCCTCAGCTATGCCGGGCAGGTGCTGCGGGTCACCGGCTCCGAGATCCGGCCCGAGCGCCAGATCGGCCAAGTCGGGGCCGAGCTCATCGGGGCGGCGGGCGCGGACGCCGACGTCGAGGCGATCGCGGTTGCCGGCGAGGCGCTGGCCGCGATCGGCGTGCCGGAGTTGTCGGTCGACATCACTCTGCCGAGCTTGGTGCCGGCGGTCGCCGAGGCTTATGGCATTGCCGGAGAGCGCGCGGCGGCATTGCGTTCTGCGCTCGACCACAAGGATGCGGCAGCGGTAGCGGCGGTGGCGGGAGAGGCCGGCGGGCTCTTCGGGAGTTTGTTGGCGGCGGCCGGGCCGGCTGCCGTCACCTTGGCGGTCCTCGATCGTCTCGAATTGCCGGCTCGAGCCCGCGCCGAGCGGGTCCGGCTGGGCATCGTGCTGGACCGCCTCTCGGCGGCGGCCTCGGACCTCAAGGTGACGGTTGACCCGGTCGAGAACCGTGGCTTTGAGTACCACACCGGGATCAGCTTCACGCTGTTCGCGGCCACCCCGGGTTCGGTCGGCGAACTCGGCCGCGGCGGCCGCTATCAGGCCGGCGATCCGGCGGAACCCGAACCGGCGACCGGATTCACGCTGTACACCGACCCGATCTTGCGAACATTGCCGCCCGCCGCCTCGGCTCGGCGTTTACTGCTGCCGTTCGGCATCGATCGTAGCCTCAGTCGCGAGCTGCGCGCGAGCGGTTGGATCACCGTCGCCGCCCTCGAGCCGGCCGACGATCGGCGTGCAGAGGCGCGCCGCCTCGGCTGCGGCTATGTTCTCGAAAACGGCGTGCCGGTGGCAATCGGGTAGAGGAGAGAGGCGGAATGGGCAACGTCGCCGTTGTGGGCGCCCAGTGGGGTGACGAGGGCAAGGGCAAGATCGTCGACTGGCTGTCGGAGCGCGCCGATGTCGTCGTGCGCTTCCAGGGCGGCAACAATGCCGGTCATACGCTGGTTGTAGGCAATATCGAGTACAAGATGAGCCTGTTGCCGTCGGGGGTCGTACGGCCGGGCAAGTTGTCGATCATCGGCAATGGTGTCGTCGTCGATCCGTGGGCGCTCGCCGCCGAGATCGAGGCGATGCGCGCAAAGGGACTGGCGATCTCGCCCGACAATCTAAAGCTCGCCGACAACGCGGCCCTGATCCTGCCGTCGCACGGCCGCCTCGAGCGCGCCCGCGAAGAGCGGCGCGGCGACAAGAAAATCGGCACAACTGGCCGCGGCATCGGCCCGGCCTACGAGGACAAGGTCGGCCGCCGCGCCATTCGGGTCTGTGACCTCGCCGATCCGCAGGCGCTGGAAGACCGAATCGACGACCTACTGCTGCATCAGAACGCGTTGTTGCGCGGCCTCGACGCGGCGGAAATCGATCGCGCCGGCCTGCTCGCACAGTTGCGCGAGGTGGCGCCCAAGATCCTGCCCTATGCCGCGCCGGTATGGCGGCTTCTCGACGAGGCGCGTCGCGCTGGTCGCCGCATATTGTTCGAAGGGGCGCAGGGCGCATTGCTCGATGTCGATCACGGCACGTATCCTTACGTCACCTCGTCGAACGCCTTGGCCGGGCAGG
>VAZT01000062.1 GCA_005884825.1 Alphaproteobacteria bacterium | reverse complement strand
TTGTCGAGAGCGGACCGGTTGCCCAGATCCTGAGCGCACCGGAACACCCCTACACCGCCGGGCTCCTGGCCTCGACCGTGCACGGTCAGCCGCGTGATCGCGACATAGACGCGATCCCCGGCAGCCCGCCCGACCTCCGCCGCCTGGCGCAGCGCTGCAGCTTCGCGCCGCGGTGTCCCGGCGCATGGCCAGTGCCGCGTCGTTGTTGCCCCAACCGCGCTTTCCCGAACCCGGCCGCATGGCTGCGTGTCATGCGGTCCTGGACGGCCTGCCGGCAAACCAGCTCACGAAGATATCGGCGATATCGGGACCGAACCCGATCACTTCGGCTCGTTAGCCGGCACATGATTTGCCGGAGCGCTGCGCTCCGCGAGCTGCCGCTGGCCTGATGCCCAAAATTCTCGGAATAAGCTGCCGGCAATATGCGTTCTGCCGAAGGAGCGGCCGCTCCGAGGCGCTGGTGCCGACGACACTGCGCTTGGCTGAGGATTAATTGCTAGCGGTGACGTGTATTTCTTAACGATACCCTCTACCCCGCACCGCGTCCGGGCGGACGACTTGCAGGAGCTGCGCTGGCTATCGAGCAAGCCGGCACCCTCTTGTTCCAGATCAGCCCCGACCTAAACGCCTCAAAATGCATTTCGCGAAAAATTTTTCTGAGACGCATGCCGTCCAACACGATTAATTCGTATAGGAATCGGAAGAAATCATACGAAGAGAGGCCCAGTCCAATGGACTAGAGGATTAGGAAGACCTTTGTCCCGAGGTCGCTCAATGGTGGTTCAGAAAAATCGCTGATGGACCCTGTTATCCGCGGGACGGCTAACTGACGCCGGTAGAGTAATAAAAGTCGCGACCCAAGGGCGCTAGCTGCGGCCAGCGTTGATAGGATCGACTTGGCTTTCAGCTGGCGTTCGCTCAGGCAAAGTTTCGTCGGCAGTGTGACGCCCGTCACACTTCTCGATCACGAAGTGTACGAATTATTGTCAGGCTTGCAGACGTGCGGCGAAAAGGAGGGGGTTGATGTCTCTCATGCTCGAGTTTCGGACACCGCAAAACCGTGAGGTGAGTTCAGCTGGCATTGAGACAAATTGGTATTTTCCCACAATAGCGCCTACGGATGCAACCGACTGCAGAGGTGGAACGGCTGCGCGGCCCAATGGGAAAGCCGCGCTGGAGGCCCAACCCACCAGTCACCCAAGGCAATCCCCACCACTCGGTTTCGCGATCTCTCGATCGCGAGCCTAACACTTCGGAATTACCAGTAAACGACTTGTTAACTAATTCTGGTAATTCTGATTAACCAAGGCCCGCCGGCATGACAACCGGCCGAACCCCGGAGGTTCTAATGCGCGTGCTTTTAGTCGAGGACGATGCTCAAACCGCAGCCAGCATCAAAATGCTGCTGATTAATGAGAACTTTATCTGTGATACGACTGATCTAGGCGAGGATGGCCTAGAGATCGGCAAACTCTACGATTACGATATCATTCTCCTCGATTTGATGCTGCCGGACATCGACGGCTACGAGGTGCTCCGGCGACTGCGCGCGGCGCGGGTCCGCACGCCGATCCTGATCCTTTCGGGTCTGGCCGAGCTGGACCACAAGATCAAGGGGCTGGGGTTCGGCGCCGACGACTTCCTGACGAAGCCCTTTGACCGGCGGGAGCTGATCGCGCGCATACAGGCGATCGTGCGCCGGTCGAAGGGACACTCTGAATCGACGATCCGGACCGGGAAACTGGTCGTCAATCTCGACACCCGTGTGGTTTCGGTCGATGACCAGCCTGTGCACCTGACCGGTAAAGAATACGGAATCCTCGAGCTGCTCAGCCTGCGCAAGGGCACGACTTTGACCAAGGAGATGTTTCTCAATCACTTGTACGGCGGCATGGACGAGCCCGAACTCAAGATCATCGACGTTTTTGTCTGCAAGCTGCGAAAAAAGCTCGCCCAGGCGACCGGCGGCAGCCATTACATCGAGACGGTATGGGGCCGCGGCTATGTCCTGAGGGATCCGATGCCGCTGCCCGCCACTCCGACAGCCAGTCCGAGCGCCGATATTTCGGCCGCGCGGCGCAACACGGCAGCAGCCTAGCGGCCCGATTGGGCTAAACCGGGTTCTGACCGGGGAACGACCACCCCGAGCCGGACCCGTCCGGGCTCCACGGTCGCGATCAACGAGCACTCGAGCGCTTTGGCGAGCAGCCCGGTGAAATAGGGCTGCACCGTCCGAGCGGTGAGATCGGCAATCGGTGTTGCGAGCATCAGCGCCTCACGCGCTTCAGCGGACAAAGCGGCGGGCTCCCCGACCGCTTCGAGGCTGAGCGGGCCGTCGGTTAGAACCAGGCAACCGCCGCGCGGCAACGCATCGGCGCCGACCGAGAGCAGATTGCAGGCCAGCTTCTGCCAGTCGGGCGACAGCATCCTGATGGCCTCGGCATAATCGCCTATGATGTTGGTCGCTGCCAAAAAGCCCGTAGCGATCTCGTGCGGCGCCGGGCCTGCAATTGCCGAGCCCGAGCTGAACCCGTAGGCAAACCGGTAGAATTGCAGCCGGCAGCGGGCGCGCCGAGCACTCTCGCTGACCAGGGCCACGGCATCGTGCAGGAAGGCCGGGTTGGGTGATGACCCGAGACCAGGGTCCTCCTCGGCGAGCAACTCCACACCGTTACTGATAGCAGCGATGGGCCCGCTCAACTCATGACAGAGGCGCGCCGACAGCAGTTCCAAGACGCGCAAGTCGATCGTGCCGGTCGAAGCGGCATGCCGATACTCGGCCGAGAAAGATGAGGGCTCGACAGCGTCGGTGACAGCCGTTTGCGGTTTGAAACGGTCTATACCGTGCCGGGCCATCTGCGATCATCCGCTCGGGCTGCAAAGCCGTCCTGGTATCATCGCGAGCGTCAGTCCGCCGTCCAGCTTTGATGCACGTTTCCCCAATCTTCCCGACGAATGATCCCCCGACTTCCTCAACCCGATTGCGGCGGCGTTTCACTAGCAGGCCCCCCGCCGCTTTCGGCGGCGACGAGCGCGGCGGCGGTCGTGAGGTCTTCCGGCCGGTTGGCATTGAAGAACGGGTCTATGGGCTCGCTGGGGAAGGGCACCGTCGCGAGGCGGTGGCGCGCCGTCCACACATCGACCTTGCGCACCGTTTCGACCACGACCGCGTGGCGCAGGTCTGCGCGCAGCCGCACCGGCCAGAGCCCGATCACCGGATGCGGCTGACCGCCAGACGCTGCGCAAGCGAGGTCCGCGCCGGATTTTTGCATACTGCGCACGAGCCGCGACACGAGGTCTCTCGGCAGGAACGGCGCATCGGTTGCGACGCTGACGACGTGAGCACAATCGGGGCGGTGCTCAGCCGTCCAGTCGAGCCCCGCCAGCACCCCGGCCAGCGGCCCGGCATAATCGGGAACGCTGTCCGGCACTACCGGGAGGCCGAAGCTTGCGAAACGAGCGGGATCGCCATTGGCGTTGAGCACGAGTGTTTCGACCTGCGGCCGCATCCGCTCGATCACCCGGTCGAGCAGCGGCACTCCGCCGATAACGCGCAACGCCTTGTCGCCGCCGCCCATGCGGCGGGACTGCCCGCCGGCGAGCAGCAGGCCGACGATTTTCACGCCGCGTCCTCCTCGACGCTTGCTTTGCGCGCGAGCCGGGGATGCTCGTCATCGACGGACCTGATATCGCCGTCGAAGACGATGCGCTCGCTCCCGGCAACCGCGACGAACCGCTTCCCCTTGGCCCGGCCGATCAGAGTGAGGCCGGCCTGGCGCGCGAGATCGACGCCCCACGCGGTGAAGCCCGACCGCGAGATCAGGATCGGGATGCCCATCTGCACGGTCTTGATCACCATCTCGGAGGTCAGCCGTCCCGTGGTGTAGAAGATCTTGCCGGCCGGGGAGATGTGATGCCGGTACATGTAGCCGGCGATCTTGTCGATCGCGTTGTGCCGGCCGACATCCTCCATATAGACCAGCGGCCGGTCCTCCTCGCACAGCACACAGCCGTGGATCGCCCCGGCCGCCAGATAGAGGCTCGGCACGGTGTTGATCTTGCGGGTCAGCGCGTAAAGCCACGAGGTGCGCAGCACTGCGTTCGGGTCGAGCCGGACCTCGTCAAATTTCTCCATCAGATCGCCGAACACGGTGCCCTGGGCGCAGCCCGACGTCAGCGTCTTTTTTCGAAGCTTGTCCTCGAAATCGGTCTCATGGTCGGTGCGCACGACGACGGTCTCGATCTCATCGTCATAGTCGACGGCGACGATACGGTCGGTGGGCCCCAGCATGTTCTGGTTCAAGAGATAGCCGACCGCGAGGTAATCGGGGTGATCGCCGATCGTCATCATCGTGACGATCTCGCGCCCGTTGAGGAACAGCGTGAGCGGCCGCTCCATGACGACGGCGGTCTCGACCCGCCGTCCTTCGTGATCGATGCCGGCGACGGTGCGGGTCAGCCGCGGATCGTCGGGCCGAGGCGCTACAACAAATTCCTGCATGTGTCCATGATGGGGCGGGAGAGCTTCCGCCGCAAGGCGGCCAATGCCATATTGAGGCGGTCATGACAGATCTGAAAACGCTCTACGAACAGGACTTCGCCGCCTGGTCGAAGCAGCAGGCGGAGGCTCTGCGTGCTGCAGGGCGCGGTGGCTCGAACCAACCGCTGGACTGGGAAAACCTCGCCGAGGAGATCGAAGATTTGGGGATATCGCAGCGCTCGGCGCTCCGCAGCCAAATCATTCGGATAATCCAGCACCTGGTGAAGCTGGAGCATTCGCCTTCGGTCGAGCCGCGGAGCGGCTGGCGGCCCAGGATCCGACTCTCCCGACTGCAGGCTCAAAGGCGCATCCAGGACAATCCGAGTCTGAAGCCGGAACTGCGCCGGTTTATCGCCGACGAAACCAGACGGGGGGTCGAACTTGCGATAGCCGATCTGGAAGAGCATGGGGAGGTCGATGAGTTGGATGCGAATGTCCTTCGGCGGACTGCCTATACGCCGGTGCGAACGAGCCGAGCATGATCGACCCATTTGGACGAACCATCACCTATCTGCGCGTATCGGTCACCGACCGCTGCGATTTCCGCTGCGTGTACTGCATGGCGGAAGAAATGACCTTTCTGCCGAAATCCGAGCTGCTGACCCTTGAGGAGCTCGATCGAATGTGCAGCGCCTTTGTTCGGCTGGGCGTCAGAAAGCTGCGCCTGACTGGCGGTGAGCCTTTGGTGCGCCGCAACATAAGGACCCTGTTCCGCATGCTCGGCCGCCACCTGACGACCGGCGCGCTCGACGAGCTGACCCTGACGACCAACGGCAGTCAGCTCGCCCGCTACGCCGGGGAGTTGCGCGATTGCGGCGTGCGCCGGGTCAACGTGTCGGTCGACACGCTCGACCCGGCGAAGTTCACCGAGATCACGCGCCGCGGGCGGCTGGAGGTGGTTCTCGAAGGGCTCGCGGCGGCGAAAGCTGCCGGGCTCGCGGTAAAGATCAATGCCGTGGCGTTGCGCGGCGTCAACGAGGACGAACTCGACGACCTCGTAGCCTGGACCGGTGAGCACGGCTTCGATCTCGTATTCATCGAGGTCATGCCGATGGGCGATATCGGCGGGGAAAACCGGCTCGACCAGTACTTGCCGCTATCCATGGTGCGCGCCCGATTGCAGCGGCGCTGGACACTCGATGAGAGCGATTACCGCACCGGCGGTCCCGCGCGCTACGTGACGGTGAGGGAAACCGGCCGGCGGCTCGGCTTTATCACGCCGTTGACCCACAATTTCTGCGAGAGCTGCAACCGCGTTCGTTTGACCTGCACCGGCACACTCTTCATGTGTCTCGGCCAGGAGGATGCAGCGGATCTGCGCACACCGTTGCGCCAATCCGAAGGCGACGAGGCGCTCGAAGCGGCGATCCGCGAGGCGATCGACCGCAAGCCGAAGGGCCACGACTTCATCATCGACCGCCGCCATAACCGGCCGGCCGTCGCGCGCCATATGAGCGTGACCGGCGGGTGAGCACGCCGCCGCGCCGGATCGCCGTCGTCGCGGCGGAGACCGAGCCCGCGCAGCAGGCGCTTAAAGAACTGTGCACCCGTTATTCCTGCGTTCCGCCGGAGCGTGCCGATCTCATCGTGTCGCTCGGCGGCGACGGCTTCATGCTGGAGACCCTCCACCGCTTCCTGCCCACCGGCCGTCCGATTTACGGAATGCACCGCGGCAGCGTCGGGTTTCTGATGAACGCATACAGTCCGGACGGGCTCTACGAGCGCATCGCCGGCGCTCAGCCGGTGGTCCTGCATCCGCTCGAAATGATTGCGGAAAACGAGCATGGCAGCCCCCACCAGGCGCTCGCCTTCAACGAAGTCTCGTTGCTTCGGGAGACCAGGCAAGCGGCGAAGCTGCGGGTCAGTGTCGACGGTGTCGTGCGGCTCGAAGAGTTGATGGCGGACGGGATTCTCGTCGCCACCCCGGTCGGCAGCACGGCCTATAATCTTTCGGCGCACGGTCCGATCATCCCGCTCGGCGCCGGCGTCCTCGCATTGACCCCGATCAGCGCCTTCCGCCCGCGCCGCTGGCGTGGCGCCTTGTTGCCGCATTTGGCGCGGGTCCGGATCGACGCGATCGAGACCGACAAGCGCCCGGTCAGCGCAGTCGCCGATTTCACCGAGGTTCGCGACGTGGTGTCGGTCCAAGTCAGCGAGAACCGCGATATCGCCATGACCCTGCTATTCGACCACGATTTCAACCTCGAAGAGCGAGTCCTCAAGGAGCAGTTCGCTTCCTGAGATCACCGCTGCCGCTGATTAGCGCGTGGCAACGAGCGAGAAGGCCAGCGGCAGCCATGGCTTGTCGGGCCAACGGTAGAGGCCAGACGCATCCTTGACGAGAATCCTGAACATGCGCCAGGGCACCGCATCGTGCTCGTGCAACCACTCGAGCGTCATGCCCGAGGCGATGAGGTTGGTGACGACGTCCCCCAACGGATGGATCCAGTTGTAGATCGTCGCATTGGCGAGCCGAGCGTCGGGGTCTACGTAATCGCCCCCTTCCGTGTCGACCACCGGCTCATGCGAGAAGTATGGGGTGTACAGGCCCGGCGTGCCGTCGGGAGCGCGCCTGGCGTCATCGAAGACGTAGGCCGTGGGGTGGCCTTCGGCGAGATAGAGCGATCCACCCGGACGCAGCAGCGCCGCGACGATCTGCGCCCATCGAGAAATGTCGGGGAGCCAACAGATCGCGCCCCAAGTGACGAACACCATGTCGAACCCATGGGGCGGCGGGATCGCCGCCAACGCGTCATACAGATCCCCATGAACAAACCGCGCGCGGCTGGCGAGCCCGAGCTCGCCGGCCAGCTTGCGCGCCACCTCGATGGCAGGGGCCGAGAAATCGAGGCCGACCATCTCCGCGCCGCGCTGCGCCAGTGTTAGGCTATCCGCCCCGAAATGGCATTGCAGATGGACGAGGCGCCTGCCTTCGACCGGAGGCAGCTCCGTCTCCTCGATGGCATTCAACTTACCGCGTCCGGCCCGCAATTCGGAGAGATCGTAGCCGCCCGGGCCAATATGGACGCCGACACGCTCGTCCCAATTGGCGCGATTGACGCGATGCCACTCGGGTTCGGTCATCGTGAGACCCTGTGCTCCAATGGCCGATCAGGAGAGCCGCTGCCGAGCGACAGCGGGTGGCGGAGGTTTTCCGAGCAAGATGTGGAGGGCCGCACGCAGTTGGGCCTTCAGCGCCCGTTTGCGGGGCTCGATGAGGCTTGCCAACCCGAGCGCTCCGCCGAGAGCGAGACCGAAAACAAGG
Organism: Alphaproteobacteria bacterium; assembly: GCA_005884825.1. Lineage (GTDB taxonomy): Bacteria > Pseudomonadota > Alphaproteobacteria > ATCC43930 > CGMCC-115725 > AP-15. The sequence continues at coordinate 2,668 of VAZT01000062.1, read as the reverse complement.
ACCCGGTGCAGAGCTCCATCGGGCGATCCCGGCACCACTGTCCCGAAGAAATTCAGCAGCGGGTAGTGCAGCAAATAGAGCCCGAAAGACATTCCGGCGAGCCCGCGAACCAGCCGTTCGAACCGGTATTTCGGCATCGGGAGCTGCACATTGGCGAGACCAATGATAAAAAGCGCGACGAGGGCGCCGAGGACGAAATCGTACGTCGAGAAGTCCGGCGGCAACCATCCGCTGCTAGGGCGCCAAAACAGCCGCTCACCACCGAAGGCCTCGAGCGCGATGAAGCCGGCCAGGCACACCGCTACCAGCGGTCGCCCCAGCTGACGCGGAAGCCCTGCCCGCCATCGCCATACCGCAACCCCCATCAGCCACACCGGAAGAAGGAACAGAATTCTTGGTCCGGCCAGCAGCGCCGCGACAATGAGGACCGCTACCCGTGGGCGCCCCCGGAGAAATATGGCGGCTGCAAATAGGACATAATACCAAGCCTCGTAATTGAGCGACCAATAAGGGACGTTGAAGCCCGGGAGAACTCGTATCGTCCAGCTCTCGCCGAGAAACACCGCCGAGAGCACATAATCGATCACCGGATGGGCCGTGCCGTGGCCCCATTCCGGACCGTACAATCTCGGGTCGATTGCCTTGCCGATGCTGTCGAGCGCCGCCGTCAGGAGGAAGGCGGGGATCATCACCGAGTAGAGCCGGGCAACGCGGCTGAGACCGTATTCCTCGAGGGTACGTTCGCGCGTCTCACTCACCCAGGCGATGACGAAACCCGACAGCACAAAGAACACGAGAACGGCGGTTCGCCCGCCATCGAATTGCCAGAATAAACCGCCGCTGATCCGCCCTGTGGAGTAATGCGACACGAAAACCGTAAGAGCCGCGCCGAAGCGCAGCGCGTCGAGATAGAGCGATAGCGCGTTGGTCATCGAAAAGGCGAGACGACCCGCCGGATCACCGCGCTGTCGGGCGTCAGGAGAGGCTCAGCGGCTGTCCGTCGAGATCCTCTGCCTTGTCGATTTCGATCAGGACGGCATACCCACTTTTTTGCGGATCACGGTCCTTCTCCGGCTGGACGAGACGGCGCCACACCTCCTCGTAGATCGGGCCCGAGCGGTAAATCCGGGCACGCCCGTAAAATCGCGCAATCCCGCCTTTGGGAAGCACGCCCTCTTCGCGCAGCTGCGGCTTGCGGAAATACACGGTCAACGGAGTGCCCTCGGTGAGGTTCTCGTTGGTCGAACCTTTGCCGCGCTCCCACAGCGCGATGTGCGTGTCGTCGAACACCATCGTGCTGCCGCGCGGGCTGATCTGCGCGAACCCATCGGGCAACACGCTGCCGACGAGGCACACATTGGCTGGAAACGCGGTGTCGATATGGGGCCGCAATATCTCCGGAATTTTTGCCATCAAGCCTCCACTGGTTCCGCTCGGTTCGTGCCGCCGAAGAGCGGGTGCAACTGGCGGAACGCAACCGGCATGTCAATCATCCGCCGCGCAGGCGCGTTCCTCGACCCTGGCCTTGGCAAAACCTTTCAGCGCCTCCATCATAGAGGTGATGTCGGCCTGCAATCGGCCGAAGCTGCGGGTCTTTTCCAGCGTTTTCTGGTCCATATAGAGTGCGCGGTCGACCTCGATTTGGAGGCTGTGCCGATTGGCCGCCGGACGGCCTTGCCGTTTGACGATTTCGACCCCTTTATAAATCTCGTTGACGCGCACCGTGTAGCCGCGCCCCCGCAACACCCAGGCGACGAAATCGGTGAATTCCGGGGCGCAGGTTGTTCCGTCGCGATCGCCCAAGACAAAATCCGCACAGCGCCCACCCTTTTTGCCGCTGCGCTCAGACGGCATCGAGTGGCAATTCACATGCCAGACCGCGCCGAACTTACGGTGCGCCCGGTCACATGCCTCTGCCAGCACGCGATGGTAGGGCGTGTGGCAGCGCTCTACCCGCGCCATGATTTCGGCGGCGGTCAGCTTGCGATCGTAAATCGGGATGCCCGGCCTAGCGACGCGGCGCACCAGACCGAGGCCCGCCCGCGTTCTGTGGGAGGGCGAGAGAGGCGTCGGCCACATGCCATCGATATGCATGGTGTCGAGATCGTCCGCCGCCCGGTTGGGGTCGAGATAGCTCCGCGGAAATACCGCGCCGATCAGGGTCGCTCCCAGTTCTGGCGCGGCCGCGTAAAGCTCGTCGACATAGGCGTCCTCGGCCGTACGCAGGAGGTCGAGCGAGCAGCAAAAGCGAAAATCCGCGGGATATTCGGACCCGCTGTGCGGCGAGTCGAAGACCAACGGCACTTCATCCGCTCGTGGGTCGCGGCGCCACAACACCCCGGGAATCTCGAAGCTCACGCTAACAAGCTCCGTTGGTTGCGGTGACTCCGCAAGCCCGGCAAATCGCCTCCATGCGTATGGGAACCGCCATGAGCGAGCAGTCCCCGACGAATTTCAAACCGTCTATTCATCGCGCAACTCTACGCATGCTCCTATCCGCGAGCAAGCAACGAAGGTCATCGCCGCAATCTGATGGTTCGGCTTCATCTAGCGGCGCGCTCGCGGATTTATCCTCCTGCGGCCTGTTGTCGGCGTGACGACAACAACGATCGGAGGCAAGATGACGCCGATAACACTTCGAGACTGGGAGCGCCATGTGCCCGAGCCG
>VAZT01000764.1:1246-2434 GCA_005884825.1 Alphaproteobacteria bacterium | reverse complement strand
ATCTATTCCGGCAGCCACCAGCCGCAGGAATGGGGGCCGCGCGGTGATAGTGTCCGCGCCATCATGGCGCTGGTGCCCTGCTCGCCCTGCGGTTACGACAAGCTCGAGGAATGCCCGAACGACCATTTGTGCATGAAGCAGATCGCGCCGGAAACCGTGGCCGATCAGGCCGTGGCCATGCTGGCTGGCGATCCTCCACAACGCTTGTCCTCCAGCGTTTCGGCTTGATTTTGCGCAAGGGAATTTCGCACGATGATCCGCAATCGTAGCTTCACCTCGAGCGGAATGCGGAGATGAGCCACAATCAGCTCCTTTCGCGCGAGGACGTAATCAACGCTTACAAGTTTATCCTGGGACGTGCGCCGGAGAGCGAGCAAGTGATCGACGAAACACCTTGGATACCGGATCATCGACGAGCTGCGTCTCGCGTTCCTGACGTCGAGCGAATTTGGTACGCGGTTTCAGTACTTGGTGGGCTCGATGCCTGGAAGACACGGGCACAAACCGGGATCACTGTTTCGCAGGCTATATCGCGGTCTGGCGGGGTCGGCGCGCAACACTGGGAGGCTTCCCGAGATTCAGGCGCACCAGCCTCCGCAAAACCCGCCGCCAGCTGCGACGCTGCTTCCAGAATTGGAGAAGCTCCAGCATTGCAAACGGCTCCAGTGGACGAGAATCCAGGGATAGAAGCTGGTCGCAATATTGGCGCCGGCTACATCAGGGGAACCGGGTTGGAATACGGAAAGCTCGTCCCCTTCATCGAGCATGATCCCGATTGGATCGCTGCGATCGCCGCGTCCGGTGGCAGAAGCATAGTTGCGCCCCACCGCCTTATGAAATCTTTTTTTGATTATCAAATACTCTGAGATGCCGGGGAACATCATCGAATTCGGAGCCTACACTGGTGGTTCCTCCATCTTTATGGCCGCTCTGAGCAAGCGCCTCGGCAGGGCTTCCAAAGTGTTCGCCCTCGACACTTTCACAGGCATGCCAGCTTCTGATCCGTTGCTGGACATGCACGGGGCTGGTGACTTCCCGGGAAATTTAGACGAGTTACAGCTGCTGAAGACAAAGCTGCAGCTTGACAACCTGGTCTTGATCAAAGGTCTGTTCCAGGATGCAGTTCGACAGATCCCAGCCGAAGAGCGACGGTTCTGTATTTCACATGTCGATTGCGACATATACACG
>VAZT01000764.1:0-1208 GCA_005884825.1 Alphaproteobacteria bacterium | reverse complement strand
ATATTTATTGCATGGAGCAGATCGCGCTGGAAACGATCGGCGAGCAAGCCGTTCCTATGCTGTCGGGCGCATCGGTGATCGGTCAACCGATCATCCCCCCGCGGACTCTTAATGGTTGATTTCAAGAGCCATGGCTAAAGTCGGCCGATATGAGGTGCCCGAGGACTGGCCGGTCAAGGGCGAGGCCGGCCGCAGTTTCACTGATAAACTGAAGAACGGCTTTTTCTCGACCTACATGGCCGGTGAAGTCACGATCGATGTCGGGTATCGCGGTTCTTTTGAAAATGCAGTCCCGATATTGCCCCATGCGATAGGGGTGGACCTCGACTACCCCGATTACGATGGAAAAAAGCTGCCGTTTCCCGACGAAAGCATCGATACGGTCTACTCCAGTCACATGCTGGAGCATGTGGCCGATTTCCGAGCGACCATTCGCGACTGGCATCGGGTCCTCAAATCCGGCGGGTTTATCGTGTGCGTGGTCCCGCACCAGTTCCTTTATGAAAAAAGACACCGTTTACCCTCCTCATGGAATGCCGATCACAAGCGGTTCTATACGCCGGCGTCATTGCTATGCGAATTTGAAAATTCGTTGCGGCCGAATACTTACCGCATCAGACATCTGCTCGATAACGATGAGAAGTATACTTATGAAATTGGACCAGAAATTCATTCGGGAGGAGGCTATGAGATCGAGATCGTGGTCCAGAAGATCGATCCCCCCGCATGGGATCTCGCCGGTCCCCGGGACCCTTTCCAGGACGATTTGGAGCGCGCGCGGGACGAAATTTCCTGCCTGACCGCCGAACGCGACGCGCTCACCCGCGAGAGTGCCCGGTGGTTCAATGCGGCAATTTTGGCGACGGCGGAGCAGGTCCCCCGACTTGCGAATCAGCACCGAACGCGGCGGCTTCGAAGCCTAGCCCGGCTGTGTCGCGTCGGCCGATCGGTTATCGCAGCGCGGATTGCCGATCGCGCCCACAGCAAGCGCGAATGGGAACGAGCCGCACGGTTCTACCTCGATGCGCTCGTATCGGATCCGGCGGCGCCCGACCTTTGGCTTCAACTGGGGCATTCTCTGAGGTCGGCCGGGAAACTTCCGGAAGCGGAGTTCGCCTATCGCCAAGCAGCGGCGCTTCGGTCAGACTAGAGCGAATTCGGCAGGGTATTCCGCCGAGAGAAGACCGCACCCGTCCAGCGGTTTGGCG
>VAZT01000334.1 GCA_005884825.1 Alphaproteobacteria bacterium | reverse complement strand
CGCGCACCGCCGCGCGAGCTTGGTCCGCGCGCATTCGGTATGGGTCCGGGTCGATCCGGAACAGCACGTCGCCCTTGCGCACCGCCTGGTTGTCGCGCACGTCGAGCTCGACGATCCGGCCGCTGACATCGGGCGCCATGTGAACCAGGTCAGCCTGCAGATAGGCATCGTCGGTGCGCGGTCGCAGATCGATCCGGCGCGTTGCGAGGACCACGGTCACCAGGACGCCAGCCAGGGCGATGAGGCTGACCAGGACGCCGAGCGCTTTGCGAACGGCCAACATCGCTCAGTGACCGAACCAGAGCAGCCAGGCGAGCAACGTGGCGGACACCGCGAGGCCGGCGTAGGTCAGCAGCGGGGCGACGACGTAGTCGTTGATACCGGCTACCGCGAGGATCTGCCGGATGATGACGGAAGTGACGATGCCGATTACCGCGCACAGCATCCAGGCCGGGAAGTAGGAGCCGAGCAGATCCATTGTCGGCGAGCGACTGCACGCGGCGACCGGCAGCACGATCGCGACTCGCCACGAGGCTAGCGGAGCGCGGCGGTATCGATTGCGCCGGATCGACGTGTCGCTCAAGGCAGCGATCGAACTCGCATTCCGGAAGCCCGAGACACAATCAACCGACATGAGGCCATCCCGGACATGATTAGTCTCTGAATCATCCTAGCGCGTCGCGCGACCGTGTTTAGCTTTTTAAGTGCGCGAGTCGACCTGCGGTCACGACGGAATCGGCACGGCAGCCTTGACTGGAACGTACAGGGAACACACATGGCGGCCAGATTTTGTCAAACCTAGGCCATCAGGGGCCTGCTCGTGCCAGTCGCTGCGATTGCCTTACCGCGTCCTGCTAGCCCCTGTTTTCCCGACCTCGAGTCGAGGAATTTCAATCGGTTGCACCTGATCTCTTTTTCGCCGCGCGCGCATGCGCGGCTACGACACGTTCTGGATGGCCGAGCATCATTCCCAGCCGGAAGGCACTGAACTGACCCGAACCTCCTGATGATGGCGATGCACCTGTGCGGCGTCACCAAGAACCTGAACATCGGCTGCGGCTTCAACATCGTGCCGATGTGGCACCCGCTGCGCCTCGCCGAGGATTACGCGATGGCCGACATCCTGACCGGCGGGCGGGTCATTTTCGGCGTCGGGCGCGGCTACCACACCCGCGAGGTCGAGACCTTTGGTTCGCCGCTCCTCGACCAGAACGCCAACCGCGAGATGTTCGAGGAGGGGGTCGAGGTCCTGTTCAAGGCATTCGAGGGGAAGCCGTTCTCGCACCAGGGCAAGTACTACAGGATCCCGCCCGAGGTGCCGTATCGCGGCTACGCACTAAGGGAGATTACCTTGGTGCCGGCGCCGCAACGGCAGCCGGTCGAATGTGCCGCTGTTACACAAGCTCGACCCGTGCATGATGCCCAGCGGCGGCGGCAATGCGGCGGTCGCGAGTGACGAGCCGCGCGTCGAGCACCTCTGCCAGCGCAACGTAGACGGCGTCGTAAGCCGTCAGGTTGTGCCGCAATTCCCAGACCCGCCCCAGCAACAGGTCGAGGGGGTAGCGCCGGAGCGGGAAATCCTGAAGAGCATCGATGGCGTCTCGGCAACGAACTGGCTCGATTTGGCCAGTGGCGGCGTAGCGCCGCAACACCTGGATTACCTCAACATCGATCAGATGCGGCGCGTGCAGCGGAAGCCCCTCGTCGAACAGCCGCTCCTCAACGGCGATGGCTGCCGGCGTCTGCAACAACGCTTCAAGAAGCGCCGAGGCGTCGACCACGACCACTCGGCATCGCGCTCCGCACGGACTGCCTCTTCCGGAGAAGTGCGAGGGGTTGTCGGGGAGTGCTGCGCCAGGCGCTGACGCAGTTCCTCGACTGTGGGCCAGTCGGCGATCCGGCGCAGCTCGGCGAGCAGATAATCGGAAAGGGACATGCCTGCGAGCGCCGCGCGCGACTTGAGCCGGCGATGCAGAGCATCGGGAACATTCCGGATCTGGATCATCACGGACATGTGACCAACATAGAAACATGTGTATCACATGTAAAGGGCCGAAGCCGGTAGCGACCGTATTTGCGGGAGGTCGAGACCTTCGGCGCGCCATTCATCGACCCGAACGCCAACCGCGAGATGTTCGAGGAAGGCGTCGAGGTCCTGTTCAAGGCCTTCGCGGGCTAGCCATCCTCGCACAAAGGCAAGTGCTACACGATCCCGCCGGAGGTGCCGTATCGCGGCTACACCTCGAAGGAGATCACCTTGGTCCGGCGCCGGAGCGGCTGCCGGTCGAATGCTGGAAGCCAATCCAGAGCGGCTCCGAGCGCGCCTTCGACTTCATGGCGAGATACGGCATCGGCGGCGGCTCGGCCGCCCCGAGTCGCGGCATCGACAACACGCCATTGCCATAATCGCAGTGTAACCTCACGCGCATCGATGCCCGCCAGCGGGCGCGCGTTTGCGATCGAAGGAGTTGCTAATGCCTGATCTCGACCAGATAAAACAGGGAGAACAGGCCAGCGCGGGACCGGCGCGCGGGCGGTCTTAAACCGCCAATGATCGAGGACGCAGTGATGGCCGGAGGACATCGCCGAGGCGCTTCAAGGCGGTCGAAAATCGCTATTCCGGCTTCGACCGGGTGGTATGCGCGACGCCGCTGGGGACCCCCCTCGACATCCAGCTGGAAGACCTGGACCGGTTCGCGAAGGAGGTCATGCCCGCCTTCCGCCCGACCAAAATCGCCGCCGCGGCGGAACGAAAATGTATTAAAGTAAAAAAATGTATAAAATAAAGTAGTAGTATCCACCGACGCAGTGCCGGCCAGAATTCCTTCCGAACCTGCTAACCTTCCGCCAACCGCGAGCGAAGGAGAGGGCTCATGCCGCAGCAGATCCGTGCCGTAGTCGTCGATCCGTCGTTGCCCGACAGGCTGGCGATCCGCGAGGTCAGGTTGCGCGATCCGGACCGCGACGAAGTCGTCGTCAGGGTCACGGCGTTTTCGCTCAACCGAGGCGAAACACGCCGCGCCTTGCAGCTCGCCGAGGCCGACTGGCGGCCGGGCTGGGATTTCGCCGGAATCATCGAGACAACCGCCGCCGATGGCAGTGGTCCCACACCGGGCACTCGCGTCGTCGGCATCCTGCCCTCAGGGGCTTGGGCAGAGCGGGTGAATTGTCGCAGCCATGCGGTAGCGGCCCTGCCGGAGGCAGTCAGCGACGCCCAGGCCGCCACTCTGCCGGTCGCCGGGCTGACCGCGCTGCATGCGCTGCGCCAAGGCGGGCTGCTGCTCGGCCGCAAGGTTTTGGTCGACGGCGCCTCGGGCGGGGTCGGGCATCTCGCGTGTCAGCTCGCCGCGGCGGCCGGCGCCATCGTATGGGGGCATGTGCGACGTGACGAACACCGCGCCGCGGTGGCTGAATGGTGCGGCGAGCGCGTCGTGGTCGGCCGCGAGCTGGCCGCTGCCAAGCCGCACGGGCCGTTTTGGCTGATCCTCGACTCTGTCGGCGGCGCCGCACTCGGCGCAGCGCTCGCCATGCTGCAGCCCAACGGCACTTGCGTGGCCTTCGGCGTCACCGAAACGAGCACCGCCAGCATCGAAAGCCGGGAATTCTTTGCGACCGGCGGAACACGACTCTATGGTCTGACCCTGTTCCACGAATTGATGAGCGTCGAGCGCGCGGGGATTGGTTTGGGTCTGTTGGCGGAGCTGATCGCGGCCGGGAAATTGCGGCCCCGGATTGCAATTGAAGCGCGGTGGGGCGAGATCGGCGCCGTCGCCCGCCGCCTGATCGATCGCGACTTCCTCGGTAAGGCAGTACTGCACATTTGAACGCCAGCTATGATCCCGGGCGATGGCGACCGGAGGCAAACAGAGACAGCCTCGTCGAGCTGGCTGTAGAGCGGATCGGCGGGCGCGGTGACGGCATCGCACAATACCGGGGCGAGCCGGTGTTCGTGCCCTTCTCGGTGCCGGGCGACCGCGTCCGCGCGCGGCTCGGCGCCCGTCGTCATGGTGGGCGGGAGGGGTTGGTCGTCGACCGGCTGTTTTCCGGGCCGGGGCGCACCGCTCCGCACTGCCGGCATTTCGGAACCTGCGGTGGTTGTGCGCTGCAGCACCTGGATAATGAATCATACCGGCGGATCAAGTTGGAGACACTCAATGCGGCCCTCGAACGCGTCGCGATCGATCCAGGTATCGTCGGGCCGATGCGGCTGGTGCCCCCGGAACGACGAAGGGCGCGCGTCGGGCTCGCCCGGCCGCGCGATCCGCGTTTGCCGGTGCGTGTCGGCTACCGGGAACGCTTCCGGCACGAACTGATCGATTTGCGCGAATGCCCGGTGCTCGAACCGGCGCTCTTCGCGCTGATAGGCAATCTGCGGCAAACCGCCCGCGACCTGATCCCGCCCGGCAAATCCACAGAAGCGACCCTGACCCGTACCGATAGCGGCATCGATTTCCTGATCGAGGCAGCGGCGCGGCCGGACCTCGGCATGTGCGAGGTCCTCGCGCGGTTCGCCGAGGAATGCGATCTCGCCCGCATAGTTTGGCGCTCGGGCGCCGACGAGCTTGTCGTGGTCGAGCGTCGGCCGGTTCGGGTGGTGCTGTCCGGGGTTGTCGTGCCTTTCCCGCCCGGCGCTTTTTTGCAGGCCAGCCGATCGGCCGAGATGATCCTCGTCGAGGAGGTCCTCTCCGGCATCGGTCCCGGACGCCCGGTGCTCGATCTGTTCGCGGGGCTGGGAAGCTTCGCCTTTGCATTAGCTCCTGATGGTCCGGTCCACGCCATCGAGGGCGATGCTCGCACTGCTGCTGCGCTCGCCCGCGCCGCCGCAGACCACTCGAGGGTCACCGTCGAGCGCCGCGATCTCGCGCGCAACCCGATTCCGGCGAACGCGCTCGCCCGCTACGCGGCGGCGGTGTTCGATCCGCCGCGCGGCGGCGCCGTCCGGCAGGCGGAAGCGCTCGCCGTCTCGGCGATAGAAACCGTCGTCGCGATATCCTGCAACCCCGCCACCTTCGCACGCGACGCCGCCAAGCTGGTCGGCGGCGGCTACCGTCTCGAACGCGTAACGCCGATCGATCAATTCGTGTGGACCCCGCATCTCG
>VAZT01000333.1 GCA_005884825.1 Alphaproteobacteria bacterium | reverse complement strand
CGCCTTCAGCTTGGTCGCGAGCCGACCGACACCGAAAATTCCACCCACGATGGGGACCGTAATCTCGCATCCGTCTAAATTCGTCATTTGGCTAGTCCTTATATACGGTGCGACATGGCTGACGGACGTCCCACGCCTAACGTGAGGAATTCGAGCCAACCCGCCGCTTGGCCGGACGGCGTTGCTCGGGAGGGTGCCCCACCCTGGGCATGAGCCACGCGAGCCACGGACGATCCGGCTGTTCGGACACAGCGATTATCGGTTCGTCATCGAGGGCCGGGACGGCGATTTTTATAGGTGTGGCGCCGCCGGGCTCATCATCATCGTTGCCGTTCGGCGGGTGGGACCATTTCGTGAAGCCGTTTGCGCCGCGAGCGTTCAAAAAAATTGTCATCATAGCTATCCACCTTGGTGGCTTATCTGAAAAGGATATGGGGATGATTTCTAATTATGGTAGCCTATTCTTGCCTTTATTCGGAAATAATAATCCCAATCGTGTTTTATAAACTGCTCATATCATTCGTTTTGTTGGAAGAGCGAAAGTAAAATTCAGCTTATAACAGTTCATGGGAGTGCTGGGGTACGGTCGGTTCATCGAAAAACTTGCGGCAGCCTGCGCGCGCCAGCCGGAAGGCTCTTTCGGAATCCAGCCGCAACTGTCTGGCATCTGCCATGCCGGCTCTCCATCACCATTGGCCCGGAAGCAGGTGCATCAGCGAACTCACTCGGAGGACAACCGCTGCCGGCCTTCAATCCCTTCTGAGCCTACTGGCAGGTCGCGGATGACGAATAGGTTCGGAATCTACCTATGCCAAGAGAGCTGCCGCAGAAAGGAGTTTGTTGGAAGGGCAATTGGCCCTGTCGTGGCGTCGCTGCCGGCCGTGTCTCGCCTATCTTACTGGTGCTGCTGTGATCGAGGGAGAATACGCATTATTTCCTGGCGCCGTGGCAGCTCAGCCGGCTTCCTCGCTTCGAGAACCGTCGCCTGGGATTCGAGCCTCTCTGCTAACGCAAGCAAAGTTCTTTCGACACGCGCGCTCTTGCCGATCGCCCCGCGGCGACACTCAGCTGCTTCGACTCTCAGCAATTTTGGTGAGCACATTTTATCCACCTGGCCATTGCTACGCCTAGGTTAGAGGCTGATGCATACGCCGAATTTATCGTTGCGGCTTCAATTGCAACGGTATCTGCTCTCTTGCAAAGTTCGCTGTCGGCGCGCCACTCATTTTTTGGAAAGCAGAACTTGCCGTCTTGCGCAAGCGGTGTACGGTAAGTGTTCCTTGGTCTTGCCAAGTAGATGCAACCTTTCCATTGTTTGTCTGACCCTCGTTCGCACCATCGCCGTTGTGGCCTTGACCCGACCGCCGTGTCACCGGCTCCGCCGTTCTCCCAAGTCTTCGCGTTCGACCGCTCACGCGAACGTCGCGTGCGCGCGATGGCTCCATGGACGCAGAGGCGCCCTCGACGCGGCGAGGCAGTCCCTTGGGGCTTCTCAGCTGCGGATGCTTGGAAAATGGCGTCGCGATAGACATGGGGATCATGCGATCGCGCTACGAGAGGTCATTTTTGCCTATCCCCTCCCCCGGTTCGTTTGCTTATGCTTTTGCTAATCGTCGTCAACCGGCGAACCCGAGCATCGGCCCGGTGCTCTTTCACCAACGCGTCGAGCTCCTCCCACGGGAGGTGCTTCAGCAGCTGATGAAAAACGCTATTGTAATGGCGCATGGCATTGACCCCCAGCTCGTGTCCGGATCGTTCCCCAACAATCCTGGCCCAGTGGAATCAATGCCGTGCGCTATGTACAGCAAAAATGTACCGGACAGCCGTGCGGCGATGCCGAGCGTTGTGGTAGAATTGACATATGATAGAAAAGGGTCCGCAAAAGCCTGGTGCGGCTCGCTCGCCGCCGGCTTGGCGTTCATCGCCAAGGCGTCGCTCGCCGCTGGGGCATGACAGCTTCCCGGTTGTCGGTCTCGGCGCCTCGGCTGGTGGCCTCGATGCCTTTCGCCGACTACTCACTGCCCTCCCTCCCCGAACCGGCATGGCATTCGTTTTGATCCAGCATCTCGATCCGACACACGCGAGCATGATGGTCGATTTGCTGGCCGGCCACACGCCGATGACGGTGCAGCAGGCAGCAGACGGGATGCCGCTCGAGCGCGAGCATGTCTATCTCATTCCGCCGGGCAGTTATCTCTCGATCCGCGACGGTGCCCTGCGCCTCTCTGAACCACTGGATCGTCACGGTGCCCGCCTGCCCTACGACTTCTTTCTGCGCTCCTTGGCGGAAGAGCTCGGCGAACGCGCGATTTGCGTGATCCTCTCGGGGACCGGCGGCGACGGCAGCCTGGGGCTGAAGGCGGTCAAGGAGAAGGGCGGGCTGGTCATCGCGCAGGATCCGGCCGAGGCTGAGTATGACGGCATGCCGCGGAGCGCGATTTTGACGGGCGCGGTGGATCTGGTGCTCCCCGTCGGCAAGATTTCCGAAATTCTCGCCAAATACGGTCGGCGAAAGGGACTGGCGCCGGACGATCATCCCCCAGATCGGTTGACTGAGATTGTCGATCTTCTGCGCACCAAGACCTCGCACGATTTCTCGCTCTACAAGCCAGGCACATTGTTGCGGCGGATCGAGCGGCGCATGGCGTTGGCCGGTGCCGATGACAGTGGTGGGTATCTGGACAGGCTGCGGCAGGATCCAGGTGAGCTCGAGCTCCTCGCCAAGGACCTGCTGATCAACGTCACCAGCTTCTTTCGCGACTCGAGTGCCTTCGAATTCTTGGTGAACGAGGTCATACCCGATCTCGTCCACCGGCACTCCTTGGACCGGCCGCTGCGGGTCTGGGTTGCCGGCTGCAGCACCGGCGAGGAGACCTATTCGCTCGCCATGCTCTTTCTCGAGGAGATCGCGGCGGCGAAACGGAACATCAAGCTGCAGGTTTTCGCCTCCGATGTCGACGAGGAGGCGGTCGCTCTCGCCCGCGAGGGACGCTATTCGGAATCGATTGCAGCCGATGTGTCGCCGGCGCGGCTCGCCCGCTTCTTCACACAGGAGGACCACAGCTACCGGGTGGTGCCAGAGTTGCGCGGGACGGTGGTCTTCACGACGCAGGATGTGTTGGCCGATCCGCCGTTCTCGCGCCTCGACCTGATCTCGTGTCGTAACCTCCTGATCTATTTGCGCCCCGAAGCGCAGGAAAAGGTCCTTCTGCTATTCCATTTCGCGCTCCGCGAGGGCGGCGCGCTGATGCTCGGCGGCTCCGAGACGGTGGGCAGACTCGACGACCGGTTCGAGCCGATCTCCAAGGCGCAACGGATCTATCGGCAGATCGGCCGCAGCCGGCCTGGCGAAGTCGATTTTCCAATCGGCCCGGGAGGGGCCGCGCGAACGCTTTGGCCAGGCCGGACGAGCGCGGCGTCGGCGCAACCGATCAGCGCTCGCGACCTCACGCAGCGGGTGCTGCTCGAGACCTATGCGCCCGCTTCGGTCCTGATCAACCGCAAGCACGAGTGCCTGTATTACTCGGGACCAGCCGACCGCTATTTGCGGGTGGCCTCGGGCGAGCCCAGCCGCGATCTGCTCGCCATGGCGCGCGAGGGGCTGCGCAGCAAACTCAGGGCGGCGATCCAACAGGCGAGCCGGGAGCGCGCGCCGACGATCGCCACGCGAGCGCACGCTAGCGACGGCGGCAATGGCGTCGCGGTTCGCATTGAGGTCCATCCGGTGCAGAGCGGGGGGGAGGAGTTGCTGTTGGTCAGCTTCTTCGACGAACCCGGACGCGAGCCGAGGTCGGGCCGCTCGGTCGGGCCGCCCGGTGACCTCTCGCGGACTGCAGAGCTCGAGGGGGAGCTCGACGCCACCCGGAAGGAGCTGCAGAGCGCTATCCACGAACTCGAGATCGCAAACGAGGAGCAAAGGGCGATCAACCAAGAAGCCATGTCGGCGAATGAGGAGTTCCAGTCGACAAACGAAGAGCTGATGACCTCGCGGGAGGAGCTGCAGTCGCTCAACGAAGAGCTCACTGCGCTCAATAGTCAGCTTCAGGAAACCCTCGAACGGCAGCGCAACACGTCGAACGACCTGCAAAACATCCTGGACAGCTCCGGCGTCGCGACGCTGTTCCTGGACGGCGACCTCAACATCCGCTTCTTCACGCCGGCGGCCAAGTCGCTGTTCCGCGTCATCGCCACCGACATCGGCCGGCCGCTCGCCGACCTGGCCCGCCGCATCAACGACACGCGCCTGCTCGCAGACGCCGGGACGGTTCTTACCGGCCATGTGCCGCCGAACCGCGAGGTCGAGGCCGACAATGGAGCGTGGTACACTCGTCGCATTCTGCCCTACCGCACCCAGGACGCCCAGGTTGCCGGGGTGGTTATCACCTTCGCCGACATATCCGAGAGGAAAACCGCCGAACGGGCAATCGAGGCAGCGCGGTCCTATTCCGACAGCATCATCAACACCATTCGCCAGCCGCTCGTCGTGCTCGACGAGGACCTTAACGTCATCTCCGCGAGCCGCTCTTTTTACAGCATCTTTTCGATCGAGCCTGAGCAGGCCGTGGGCCGACAACTCGACGCAGTCGATGAGGGCCGCCTCGATATCGCGGCGCTGCGTGTCTTTCTCGACCACCTCCGAAACGGCGAGCGAGTCGTCGCGGATCACGAAATCGTCGTCGACCTGCCGCGGCGGGGAATGCGATCACTGCTCGTGAGCGCGCTGGAGATTTGCGACGAGCCTTTAGCCACGCGGAAAATCCTGCTGGCGCTCGAAGACATCACCGGACGCAAGTATGCGGCGCAGGCTTTGGAGGCTGCCAAACAGCAGGCCGAGCAGGCCAATCTCGGCAAGTCCCGATTCCTTGCCG
>VAZT01000332.1 GCA_005884825.1 Alphaproteobacteria bacterium | reverse complement strand
CTTTCGCGCCGCCCAGCCGCCGCGTGCGCCCATCGAGCACGCCCGCAAATGGGCGGTCTCGCACCGCCCGAAATACTGACGCGACAAGCCGGCGCCGGAGCGCTATGTGACTCCGGCTCGCCTGCCCCGAGTGCGGCTCAGCTGTGCGTGACATTGACTCGGTAAGGCAGCCCGTAGGACCTGAACCGACTGGCTCCGGGTGCCGATGCCGGTCTCATAGGGCGATGTAGTAGGGTGGCCAACGAACTGCGGCGATAATCATGCCATGACTGGCATTTAAGGCCGCCGCGCGCCGGATCGACAACCAAGGCGGCGTGGCGGTTCCGATACCGGCGTAGATTTCGGAAGCGGGAATAAAACTTGGCTTAGGTCCGTCCATGCACGCGCACCTCGCTTGGCGAGAAGCGCAGAGCTTGGGCGGGTGTCGCCTATAGGGGAGTCTGCTTTCCCCTAGTGCGGGTTATCTAGTTCGGAAAGCGACGGATAGCAAGTGCCTCGCACACTCCTGCGGAACTCGCGTCAGGGTTTGGCTATCAACTGAGGCTGTCCGCCCGACAGTCCCGCCAGCGTTGCCTCAAAAGCAGGGTCTCAGGTTTAATATTTCCCGCGTCAGGCTCGGATCCCAATGCACCGCGAGAAAGCGCCGCCCGCTAACGCCGGAGGCGGCATCCGACAAGGCGAGCTCTTAGATGACTGAGGCTCTCAACAGCCAAAACTCGCGAATTGCGGCGCGAAATCATTGATGCTCTCCGGGGAAGAATGTCGGCCCGCGACAGCCGCCGAATTTCGGACTGGATCGCTGGCGCGCCGATCTAACCGGCGTTCGGAGCAGCTTCGGGGGTAACTTTCACTCACGCAGCCGCCGCCACCATTTTGTCGACAGCACCAATGGGTCGCGCGCACTTTCAGCTCCCACGCATAACCAGGGCGAGCCCCGAGATTAGGAGAAGGCCGAGGACCACTTTGCGGAAACCGGCTTCATCAAGCCGGGCATAGAGGCGTAGCCCGACCCAGGTTCCTGCGAGCAGCAGTGGCAAACCGATTATGAACAAGCGCAAGATATCAGCGCCGACCAGCCCGATGCCCCCAAGCCACAATCCGGTCATCAGAAAGATCCCGACACCAACGGGCTGGAAGGTTGTGCGTTGCTCATCACGAGGCCAACCCCGCAGGGTGCACCAGATTGTGACGACGATCCCGGCGAGCCCGGTTGCCCCGCCGACAATCCCGTTGAGAATTCCGATCGTGCCGTCTGCCGCCTTTCCCGCGCGAACCGACGCAAGCTGCGGCCGCACCAGGCTGTACAGGCTGAAAAGGATCAAGACAACGCCGACTGCAAGACGCAGCGCCGCCGGCGAAATCCGGTGCAGCAGCTCGACGCCGATCGGCACGCCGAACGCGCCGCCGACCAAGAACGGCAGCAGCCGCGCCAGTTGAATCGACCGGCGCAGCTTCCAGACGGAAATACCTTGTGGATTATCCCATACGCGACGATGAGGGCCGTCGTCTGCGCCGGCGGCAGAAAATGAAGCCACGCCGCAGCGGCGACGATGCCAAAGGCAAAACCCGCCACACCCGTCACCAGCGCAGCGGCAACGGTTCCAGACGCAAATAGAATCAGATCGAGGATTGGAAGATCGGCCATTGTTGCAACCCTATCATGGTCGTCGCGGATCGCTCGCGGCGATGACAGGGCAACTCTTGGCCGACAGGCGGCTGAGGGGTGGTTGCCGATGACCTGAGCCTATTATCTTCCGCGCCGATCCAAGGTCAACCCTCGCTTGGAAAGGCCCCTAGCTTTGTGCTCAACATAACCGGCCGGTATTATCAAAATCGCATTTACGATTGACAAATCCGGATCGATCTGATAAGAATGGATGATCCTGAATGCACTAGCCATTTTTCTTTCCGATGCAGGGTACACGCCCTTTCCAGCAAAATACCTGACGCATTTCAGACCACACCTGCCGGTGGTCTGTTTGCAACAGTCAATTGCGATTGCACGGCCTAAGCCTGGTCGTGACTTCGACCTTTTTTCACCTTGCCCGAGAGGTGATGCCCGGAGACTCCTGATTGAGGAAGTCCGGACTTGCCTATGGGGAAACCCCACATCTGGCAATCCTACTAGGAAGCAACATGATAATCACGAATACAGGTGACATTGTCCTCGATCGCGACGATTCAGAGCGGCTGTCAAAATTGATCGAATGGGCCGCACAGTTCGTTACCTCCATCGACCACATCACCGTCCAGGAGGCCGCGCAATTTGTCCGGGATTGGAAATCGCGCTCCGGTCTCGCGCCCCAGATGGCCAGAGTAACGTCACGGGCATCCTGCTGAACCGGATTGCTTTAACTCTCAGTGAAATGTGAATTCTCTATAGACATCAAGCATTGGTGGCACGATTTGCTTCCATAACCATTTGCTACGCACTTCACGAGCCGCCGCCCGCCCCAACTCCCTGCGCTCTTCTGGATTTTTGAGCAACCGCTGCAACGCGCTGCTGAGTGCCACGACGTCACGCGGCGGAAACAGCAACCCGGTCCGACCATGCTCGAGGATTTCAGCTGGCCCGCCGACATCGGCGGCCACGATTGCCAGACCATGAAGCATGCCTTCCAATATCACCATGCCGAACGGCTCGTAACGGCTCGGCACGACGAGTATATCGGCCGAGGCGTATCGGAGCGCCATCTCCGCGGGTGACTGCCAGCCGGTAAACTGTATCCGATCCAAGAACGGCGTATGTTGGGTTTCGAGCCATTGAGCGGCTACCGCGGAGGCAGAAAACGGCGGGGGCCCGCCGGTGAGCACGAAGCGCGCTCCCGGCGCGGCCTTCAGCACTTCGGGAATTGCCGCGAGCAGCTCCCGTATGCCCTTCCGCTCGACCAGCCGTCCGCTATAAAGCACCGTCGGCATTTCAGGACGGGTAGAGATCGTCGCCGCCAAGGCGGCGTCCGTATCTTCAATCCCGTTCCCTACGACCCTTATTTTATCCGCGGCCTCCGGATAGTACTTCTGCAGGAGAATTTCCTCCGATCGCGTCAAGGCGATCAGTCGGTCGGATCCGCTGATAGCTTCCTCCTGGGCTCGAGCCTGCGCAAGGAACGGATTGGGTTCATTGCCGATGTCATATTCGGCCCTGTCGACGGAGTGCACGTGAAATACGAGCGGCTTTCCGGTCGCCGCTTTGATGCCGCTCGCTACATACCAAAGCATCGCAGTATGGAGATGAACGACATCGGGACACCATTCCTCAATGGCCCGAACACCCGCAGCGATCGCCTCTAGCTCGGAACATTGAATAAACAGAATGCCTTCCTTGCTCTCCTGCGCTGGCGACACCCCTCGATGGGAAGTGCGGTGCCGGGGCGCCCATACAGCGACGCGTTGCCATCGAGGGCCAGCACCCCTCCGACGAGTTGAACGGCAATTTCGAGCCCGGCACGGGCACAGGCCTTGGCCCACCCTCCGACAGCGGTCCCCAGCCCGCCATAAATTACCGGCGGAAACTCCGTCGTCAAATGGAGGACGCGCATGGGAGACGTCCAGCACGAGCGTGTTAGCCCTGAATTCTAACGGCCCGGAATGAAACGGCGCCCGTATGGGTCTGGAGACCGATATAGCCTGACAGCAGATCTAGACTGGCGGGCATCCCTCGCGCCGGATCAGTATTGATGAAGTGAGCCGTTTGAAACCCGTTTAGCCGGACATCATAAGTCTCGCCAACTACCTGGATCTCATAGTCGTTCCACTCGCCCGGCTGCAGCGCCGAGCCACGCGCATAGATCTGCTGACCAGCGCCCCCTCCTATCGGGATCGCGTACACGGCTCCCGTCCGGTGCATATCGGCCTGATCGGGCTGGGCCATTTCGTCAATCTGGATCTCGAAGCTGGTATCAACCGCGAGCCAAGCCGGGTTGCCCGCGATGCGCGGATCGTTGAGACCGAGGGGAGGAGGCTGTCGAGGATCGCGAAAACGCACGAACACGCCCGAGTTGTCGTTGCGTGAATCCACCCGGAACTGCAGCCTCAACGTGAAGTCGGAGAAGCCGCTTCCGGTAAAGAAGAAGAGCCCGATATCGCCTCCCGGACGTGCGGTGATGACCTTTTCGTTCGGATCGTAGTCAAAGATTCCCGGTCCCGCCTGCTGCCAGTTAGCCAAACTCGCCTGCGTTCCATCAAACAGCCACTGGAAGCCCACTTCGAGTGCCGGCGGATCGAGCGGCGCCACGAGGTGTTCGGCCAGGCGCCGAGCCAGCGCGACACCGGATAACATTGGGTTTGGCGAGCCCATTGTCGGCAGCAATGCCGGGCCGGCGACATAGGCATTCAAGACGTGGTGAAAACGGGCGTTTGGAGTGGTGACGGACTGCGCGGGCGATACCCCCATCCGCAACGTGCCGGCTTCGTGGTGCGTGGTGCCGAGCCCGTCCCGATTGCGGGCAAGGTCCGTCGAGCCGGCAACCGCGGCAAAGATCTGTCTTACTGCGTCGGATGCCCCGTCCATGGCATTCCAGGTATCCCCGTCGTTCGCGTTAGGATTGATTGAGACGAAGGCGCGGGGGATGCCAAACTCGTCTGTCTCGGAGCTGAGGGTGACATGAGTGGCGGGGTTGCCGGCTTGCAGCTCCGCTACTCCGCGTATGGTCATCACAATATTGTTCTCATCCGCTTGGCGGAACCTATCGATGGTGTCGATATCCGGGATCTGTTGGAACAGCTGGGCTTCAGAATCGGGTGTATCGGTCGCGGTCCGACCTGCCGCGGTGATCTGCAGGTGGAAATGGCTCACGCTATTGTCGCCGGGATGGGTCCTGCGACATTTCACAAAGAGTGCCGAAGTCTCAAGATCCCGGCCGATAAGGCCTGGTAGCACCTCTCGTGGCAGCCGGAAGGTGAGATTGGACCGCATATGGCTGACCAGGTTCGTTCCAATCAGATCATAGCCAAGCGTTCCACCGAACGAGACGAGCGCCAGCCGCGCATTCTCGATCGTACCGGCGGCGAGAACCACAACACCCCTCCGCGGCAGGCTAACTGGCCCATGACTGGTGTGTACGGTGACGATCTCTCCCACGCCTTGCGAGATGCTGGTCTCCAGGCGGGTCACGTGACAATTCGGTACGACCATCAGCCTTTTTTTGATGTCATCGCCCCCCGATTCCACCCATGCCGCGCGGGCCGCGCGAATGATCAGTGGCACCGAACTGAATTTATTAAGCGCAAAAAATCCAGGTCGAGGCGGCCCGCCCTGCACCGCGAGGGGTGCCTCGAGCTTCTCGATTCCGTTTGCACTGACGGGCCAAGGCGGCGGTGGGAGCTGCGCGAGCGGCATCGCGGCTGCCACAGTGCCGAGCCCATCGAACAGCAATTGACGAAGCCCTTCGTGCATGGCGCCGAACACGAAATCGTTTGTCTGATCAACACCGATCTGCTCCGCCGCCTGTGCGAAGTATTTCGTCTTGAGATCCTGGACAACTTGCCTGGGCCAGACCGCCGCCGGCATCTCGGCGTCAAGCAGCTCCGGTGACCACCCACCGAAAAATACCGAGCGGCCCCCGATGCAATAGGCCAGGCCAGGAAAACCGAGCGGGACGTCGGTGCGCCAAGGCAACCCCCAGACCTCGGCACGGGGAACCCCCGGGTCGACAGTCGTTGGGCCCGGCGCGACCAACCCTATTGCCGGCAGGTTCTGGACATGTTCGCCAAATAGAAACGGGCCAGCTTCGAGAACGAGAATGCGATGGTTTCGGAAAGTGTCGCTGTACAGCAGATGCTGAGCCGCGGCACCACCGAACGACCCGCCGCCGACAATCACGACATCGAAGGGCTTGGCGTCTGGGCGCCCGGAGGTACTCCGCAGCGCTTCGTCCAGCCCATTACAAACATAACGCCCGATCACGTCCTTGCTGAAGTCCGTGTATTGAGCAGTCGGACTCGTCATAAATGGCCTCCTGTTTTCCTGGACCGAGCGGTTTGGACAGTTAGGCGGTGCCGCGCG
>VAZT01000331.1 GCA_005884825.1 Alphaproteobacteria bacterium | reverse complement strand
CTCGACGGCGTGGTTCACCTGCCGCTCGTGATGCCGCCTGTCGTGACCGGTTACCTGCTGCTGCTCCTGTTCGGTCGACACGGACCGGTCGGCCGATTTCTGGAAGAATCGTTCGGCATCGTCTTCGCGTTTCGCTGGACCGGGGCGGCACTCGCCTGCGCAGTGATGGGTTTCCCACTGCTGGTCCGCGCGATTCGGCTGTCTCTGGAAGCGGTCGACCGCAGGCTCGAAGAGGCTGCAGGCACGCTCGGCGCCAGCCGGATCTTCGTATTCGTGCTCGTGACGTTGCCATTAATCGCCCCGGGGATCGTCGCCGGCATGGTGTTGTCCTTCGCCCGCAGTCTGGGCGAATTTGGTGCTACGATTACGTTTGTTTCCAATATCCCCGGCGAGACCCGGACGATCGCTTCGGCCATATACACACTGACCCAAACGCCGGGCGGCGATGTCGGCGCGTTGAGGCTCACCCTCGTCTCGATAGCCCTGTCATTTGTCGCGCTGCTCGCCGCCGATCTACTGGCGAGGCGCTTGGGCCGGCGCCTTTCCGGCGACTGAAGCCGATGCTCGAAGTCGATATCGAGCACCGGCTCGGCGATTTCGCGCTCGACATCCACTTTCAGGCCGGGCGCGGTCTGACCGCGCTGTTCGGCCGCTCGGGCGCCGGAAAGACTTCCGTCGTAAATGCGGTCGCCGGTCTGCTCCGTCCGCGCCGTGGACGCATCGTGATGGACGGCTCGGTTCTGCTCGAAACCGAGCGCGGCATCCAGATCCCAACCCATCTGCGGCGGGTCGGGTACGTCTTCCAGGAGGGCAGGTTGTTTCCGCATCTTACCGTCAGGCAAAACCTACTGTTTGGCCGCTGGTTCGCCCCGGCTCGGGAAAGGCGCGCCGCGAACCTAGACGTCGTCGTCGATCTGCTCGGCATCGCTGCACTGCTCGACCGCCGGCCCGGCCGGCTTTCCGGCGGCGAAAAGCAGCGCGTCGCGATCGGCCGCGCATTGTTGGCGAGCCCGCGTTTGTTGCTGATGGACGAGCCGTTGGCATCCCTCGATGCGCGGCGAAAGGACGAGATCCTGCCTTACCTCGAACGGCTGCGCGACGAGGCGACAGTGCCAATCGTCTATGTCAGCCATTCCATCGCAGAGGTCACCCGCCTCGCCACGAGGATCGTGCTGATTTCGGCTGGCCGGGTCCACGCGGTAGGCCCGGTGCAGGAAGTCATGGGCCGCGCCGAGCTCTATCCGCTGGCCGGCCGTTTCGAAGCCGGGGCGGTTCTTGGCGTGCGCATAACGGCGCACGACCCGCGCTGGAATTTGACCCAGCTCACCGGCGATTTCGGCAATCTTACGGTGCCTCGTCTGGATGCGCCGGTCGGCGCCGCCTTGCGCGTACGCATCCGCGCGCGCGACGTGATCCTGGCGGTCACTCGCCCCACCGGCATCAGTGCACTCAATGTGTTGGCGGCCGAAGTCGAGCGGCTGGTTCCGATTGAGGAGGGGGCGCTCGAAGTGCAGCTCCGCCTTGGCGGCGAACGCTTGTTGGCGCGAGTGACGAGACGGTCGGGTGCCGCGCTGGGCCTTGCCGCCGGACGCGAGGTCTTCGCCGTGATCAAAACGGTCGCAATCGATCGGCGCAGTCTGTCGCGGCAGGGCGAGACCGCCGAGCTCGATGACGGAATGGAAACCTTTGACAGCTGAGATTGAGTTATCGTCGGGCAACAACGATTGAGGGAAATCGCCCCGCATCGCATAGGACTTCTCACATGGACAACACTCTAGGACGTGTCGTAGCGGTGGCGGGCTCGCAAATGACCGCAACCCTCGAAGTCGACGCTCTCACCGAGGATCCCGTCCGCATCGGCGCGATGGTCAAAGCGAGAAGCGCTCACCTCGACGTGATCGGAACAATCGGCGCGATAAATGCCGAAGGGGGCGGTTCTCCGCCGCGCAGCTTCATCGTCGTCGATCTGCTGGGCGAGATCGTTCCCAGCGCCGGAGGACGGCCGCAGTTCAGCCGGGGTGTCACGCACTACCCGGTTGCCGGAACGCCGGTTCGAGCAGCCGCGGAGATCGACCTGACTGTGGTCTATACCCGGCCGTCCGTCACCAACGTCAGTATCGGCACTCTCTACCATGACCCGAGGCGTTCGGCCTTTGTCGTCGTCGACGAACTGTTGGCGAAGAATTTCGCGGTGCTCGGGGCCACTGGCTCCGGGAAATCATGCGCAGTCACATTGTTGCTGTTGGCGATACTGGCGGAGCACAAACATGCGCATATTGTGTTGTTTGATCCGCATAACGAATACGGCACAGCGTTCGGCGACATCGCCGAACTCGTCAATGTCGACAATCTCCAGCTTCCGCTCTGGCTGCTCGACTTCGAAGAGGCAGTGGGTGTTCTGGTGCGCGGCGGGACCGCGCAGGAGCAGGAAGCCCAGGCGATAATTCTGAAGGATGCGATTATCGCCGCCCGGCGCCGTTTCGTGGCCGAGGACCTTACAGCAGCATCGGTCACGGTCGATACGCCGGTGCCCTACAAGGCTTCCGATCTCCTCCGCCTGATCGACGAAGCGATGGGTAAGCTGGACCACCCGGACAGCTCGGCGCCGTACCTGCGCCTCATCACGCGACTGGAGTCTCTGCTCCACGACCGGCGCTTTGCCTTCATGTTCTCCGACTGGCTCGTCACTCGAGACACACTGGGGCAGATCCTCGGCCGATTGCTGCGCATCCCGGTGAACAACAGGCCCCTGACGATTATCGATCTATCCGGCATTCCGATTGAGATCGCCGACATCGTGGTCTCCTTGCTGTGCCGGCTGACCTTTAATCTCGCCGTGTGGGCCGAGCGAGAGCAGATGCCGCCGATCCTGCTGGTATGCGAGGAGGCCCACCGCTACGCCCCGGCATCCGCCGGCATCGGGTTCGCGGCGGCTAGCCGAGCGATCAACCGGCTCGCTCGGGAAGGGCGCAAATACGGCATTGCTCTTGCCTTGATCACCCAGCTGCCTTCGGAGCTGTCGCCTCAGGCGCTGTCACAGTGCAGCACGATCTTCGCCTTGCGCCTTGGGCATTACCTCGATCAGCGCTTCATGGAAACGGCGTTGCCGGATGCGGCGCGCGGAATGCTGGCCTCGCTGCCGAGCATGCGAACCCAAGAGGCGATCGCCTTTGGAGAAGGCGTGCCGCTGCCGATGCACATTCGCTTTGACGATCTGCCGCCTGATCGCCGCCCCCGCAGCCAAAGCGCCGATTTCTCGAAGGCCTGGCGGGCGGATACTGCCGGGCTCGACTTTCTGAAAGAAGGAATCCGCCGCTGGCGCGAGCAGAGCCGAGGTCCAAGCAACAAATAGATCCAGGCTCGGTCAAGCGCCGCGCAACGGGATCTCCTTCAACCCGAATGAGGCTATCAGCGTTAGCCCCGAAATAGCCGCGGCCCATAGGTAGACCCGAGAAAACGCATTTCGGACTGCATGCTGCAAGCCGGTCATTAGCGCCGGATTGACGGAGTCCTGCTTATCAAGATGAAGAAGAGCGATCCCGGGATGAGGCCCCAGCACATCGTGCCCAGGGAGCGCGAGGGCGCCGGCATTCAGATCTCCGACCAGTAGCGCCGTGAGCAGAGCAACCCCAAAGGCCCCCCCGATCAGCCGAAAGAACATGACTACGGAGAGGCCAACGCCGGTGTCGGGCAGATCGAGCGCATTCTGCACCGGCACCATCACCGATGGGAGCTGAGCGCCGAAGGAGAAGCCGAGCAGTGCGGTCAAGAACGTGTCGAGCGGCCACGAGCGGCCGAGCCCCACCTCGGCAATCGCGCCGCAAAGAAGCGTCATCGCGCCGGCCCCGAGGATTGGAAAAATCCTGTAATGCCCAGTGCGGCTGACCAGGCGTCCGACAATAAAGGAGCCCAGAACCGTGCCGCCGGTCATCGGGATCAGACGGAGACCGGCGTCGTTCGGCGCCAGCCCTGTACCGAGCTCGAAATCGAGTGGCACCAGGATGATCATCGCAATCATCACCATCGACATCGAAAGGCTGATCAGGCAGGCGACTGCAAAGATCCGGTTGGCGAACAGCCGGAGCGGAATGATCGGCTCAGGCGCCTCCCTCTCGCGATAAATCAATACCGCCAGAAAAGCGGCACCGATCGCGAGCGGTACCAGAACCTCGCTCCTGCCCCAGCCGGCTGCCGCTTCGGCTTGCCCGAGCCCGATGAGGATCGGTGTCGTCGATGCGAGGATCAGCGCCGCTCCGAGCCAATCGATTATCGGCCTTCGCCGTGGCTTGGGAAGCCGCCGCAGGTTGCGCCAGCACAACAAAAGCGCGAGCAATCCGAACGGCAAGTTGATCCAGAAGATCCAATGCCAAGTCAGATATTCGGAGAAGAAGCCGCCGAGCACCGGGCCGAGCACGTTCGAGATCGCCATCGTGCTCGAGAAATATCCCTGATAACGACCGCGCTCGCGCGGCGGGATGATGTCGGCGATGGCGGCCAGCGCCACTGAGCGCAAACCTCCGCCGCCGACGCCCTGCAAAACGCGCGCGCCGATGAGCTGCGGCATGTTCTGCGACAGTGCGCACAGCACCGACGCGCCGAGGAACAGCGTAATCGCTACCGATAAGATCGGCCGCCGGCCATAGAGATCGCTGAGCCTGCCGTAGATCGGGGTTGTGACCGTAGAGGCGACCAGATAGGCCGAGACGACCCAGGATATCAGCGCCCAGCCGTTCAGATCCTGGGCCATTGTCGACAACGACGTCGCGACGATCGTCTGGTCGAGACTGGCAAGGAACATCGCGAGAATGAGGCCGAACAGGATCGAGACGATCTCGGCTCGGGAGAAATGCACCACACTCGATTGGGTCAGCTCGGCCATTTTCAGCCTGCGGCTAAGGGTGATACTTGCGTTTGGCTTCACTTGCCCTTCACAATATCCCTACCCAAGCTCTGAGGGAGCTTGGACGCCGCTAATACCCGGGGTCGCGCTCCATCATCTCGAGCACTGCTGCCGCTGCGACGGTTGCTTCGTCATCTTCGCCCCGCTCACCGCGCCGCATTTCGACCACCTGCTGCTGCAGCGCGTACGCCTCTGCTCGATCTCCTTCCTGCCAGAGGATTGCAGCGAGATTGCCCATTGTCGTGAGGCTGTCCGGGTGGTGCTCGCCGAATTCGCGGCAGGTCGTAGCGAGGACGGATGCGAGCAGCTCCCGCGCTTCGGTGAAGTCGCCTTGCGACGCAATCGTGCCGGCGAGATTGTTGATGGCCCGCAAGGTTTCGAGATCGGCGTCGCCGAACAGCGCACGGCGCCCGTTGACGACCTGCTCCTGCAGCCGCCGCGCCTCTTCCAGATTGCCCTGAGCTCCCAGGGTTACGGCCAGTTTGCC
>VAZT01000765.1:1391-2491 GCA_005884825.1 Alphaproteobacteria bacterium | reverse complement strand
CGAGGCCTGTCGCGAGCGCTGATTGCGGTCGGGCGCGCCGATCAATCATGCGATTGCCATAATCGCATGGTACTTTCGCGGACGCCGGCACCTGCAATCGGGGCGCCAATATCGCTTTGAACGGATTTGGCGATACCTGATCTCGACCCTGATAAAACAGGTAAAACAGGCGGGGTCGATACGGTGATGCCGCCGCGGTTGCAGAGATCGCATACTTCGCAGCGGCGAGGGGAATCGCGCCGGCTTCTATTTTCTCGGCAAAGCAGGAGCGAAGCTCGGTTTGCCGTGGATAGTTGGAAACGAGGTGGGTGCTACTCATATGCAGCGCCGGTGGCGGGCGCGGCGGAAGCGATTGCCAGCGGCGGGCGGCATCCCGCGAACAGCTCAGGATTCTATACGATATGAATTTCGAAATGTCGATTGTATTTCGAAATGTCAGTAGGTCGGTCGTCACCCCCACGAAAGGGGGAATCCAGAACTCCGAGGCTGCGGCGGCCGTCCTGGCCCCGCTTTCGCGGGCGCGGCCAACGGCAAATCGGTCCTGTAGTTAACATTCAGACACACTGAAGCCGATTGATGAGCACCCTTACCGACGAGATTGCGCGCCGGCGGACCTTTGCGATCATTTCGCATCCGGACGCCGGCAAGACCACCTTGACCGAGAAATTGCTGCTGTTTGGCGGGGCGATCCAGCTGGCGGGCGAAGTCAAGGCGCGGGGCGACCGGCGGCGGGCGCGCTCGGATTGGATGGCGATCGAGCGCGAGCGCGGCATTTCGGTCTCCTCGGCGGTGATGAGCTTCGAGCACGAGGGGCTCGCCTTCAACCTCTTGGACACGCCGGGCCACCAGGATTTCAGCGAGGACACCTACCGCACCCTGACCGCGGTCGACAGTGCCGTGATGGTGCTCGACGCCGCCAAGGGCATCGAGGAGCAGACCCGCAAGCTCTTCGAGGTCTGCCGATTGCGCGACGTGCCGATCATCACTTTTGTCAATAAGCTCGACCGGGAGGCGCGCGACCCGTTCGACCTCTTGGACGAGATCGAGCAGGCCCTCGCGCTCGACGTGACCCCGGCCTCCTGGCCGATCGGCATGGGGCG
>VAZT01000765.1:0-1338 GCA_005884825.1 Alphaproteobacteria bacterium | reverse complement strand
CTATCGCGAGGGCCATCTGACGCCGGTCTATTTCGGCAGTGCGCTGAACAATTTCGGCGTGCGTGAACTCCTGGGCGGGGTCGGCGAATTGGCTCCGGCGCCGCGCGCGCAGCCCGCCAAGCCGCGGCCAATCGAGCCGGAAGAGCCTCCGGTCGCCGGTTTCGTCTTCAAGGTGCAGGCCAATATCGACCCGCAGCACCGGGACCGCATCGCGTTTGTGCGCATCGCGTCGGGCCGCTTCCAGCGCGGCATGAAATTGAAGAACATCCGCACCGGCCGGGTCATGTCGGTGCAGGCCCCGGTGTTTTTCCTCGCCCGCGAGCGCAACCTCGCCGAGGAGGCCTGGCCCGGCGACATCATCGGCATCCCCAACCACGGGAGCCTGCGGATCGGCGACACCTTGACCGAGGGCGAGGCGGTCCGCATCACCGGCATCCCGAATTTTGCGCCGGAGATCCTGCAGCGGGTCAAGGTCGAGGACCCGATGAAGTCAAAGCATCTGAAGCACGCGCTCGAGCAATTGGCCGAGGAGGGGGTGACCCGCGTCTTCAAACCGCTCAATGGCGGCGATTGGATCGTCGGTGTCGTCGGTGCGTTGCAGCTCGATGTGCTGACCGCGCGGCTCGCCGCCGAATACGACCTTCCGACCCGCCTCGACGGCACGCCCTATCAGGCGGCGCGCTGGCTCGAAGCCGACGGCCGAGCCGAGCTCGAACGCTTCCGCATCAAGAACCCGTCGGCCAGCGCCGAGGACCATGACGGCGTGCCCGTGTTCCTCGCCCGCAACGCCTGGGATCTGCGGACGACGATCGACGAGTGGCCCGGGATCCGCTTCAACGAGACACGTGAGCAGAGCTGAGGGGATCGGCAGCGTTATCAGGGCAAAAAATTCGCTGGTGTGAAAAAGCTCACACAGCAGTTTCTCGACGGTAACTATATTCAGCGGGTTGGCGTACCGCGCCGACCGGGTCACGAAGACCTCTACCCCGAGCAGATCGCGCAGTGGATCAAAAGCTCGGGCGCGGGATAATCGCTCCACGATCGGCGCGTCCGAATAGTGCGGGTCGAATCTTCCGCCGAACCGAGCACAGTCAGCGTGCTTTGTTTATTGTTCGGTATGGGACAGTTCGGCTCGATGAGTGTTCAGCAGATCTACTGCGGGAGCGCCAGATGACAATAGCCGAGCATTCGATTCCACCAAAGCGCCACTCGCCTCGCAAATCACGAAAGCGAAAGATTTCCGGTCCACCTCGAACCTTTGGCGAAGCAATACTCCGCTTGATCGGCCCTCTCTGGAGCAAATGGTATGGTACGCCAATAATGTTGCTCGTTCTTCTA
>VAZT01000330.1 GCA_005884825.1 Alphaproteobacteria bacterium | reverse complement strand
AGCGTCAACCGCGCAAGAAGCTGGAGCCGTATGCCGAAGGACTCCTTGGCCTGCTGCATCGTTGGCGCGATGAGGCGGTCAGGGCCGGTAAAGAGATCACGCGGATTGCGGTTGCCTTCGAAGCCGGCCGCGACGGCTTCTGGCTGGCGCGCTGGCTCGAGGCGCGTGGGGTAGAGGCGCACGTGATCCATCCCTCGAGTGTCGCGGTATCACGGGAACATCGCCGAGCGAAAACCTTCGGCCATTTTCGGCTCAAACTCGGGATCGCGAGCAAGCCGCTCCTCCGCTCACCAAGGTAGATATTCTGATCGTCGCATTCGTATCATCACCTTGGTTCTGGGCGGCGATTTGGGCAACTATCTTGGTTGCGTTGCAATAACTAAGGGGATGTCCGCGGCCGAAGTTCGGACTGATCGGGCAGCACGCGGCTGCCCTCCAGCGTGTTCCTGGTGACGGCACACCGCCCACGGTAGCCCTGGGCGATCGGGAAACGACAAGCCAAAATAACCGAGATCGGTATCGCGCGTGTTGAAGTCGGCGATGATCGGCCATTGCTGTCGACTTCTTCGGACGCAGACGAAATTGGCGGCATCCGTCGTGCTGCCGAACCCTTGGTAGCGTGCTTGCTGCGGGTAAGGGCACATAGGGCGGGTGAAGGCAATGCCGTTTGCGGGATTGTCGTTCACGTATTTCACGCCGAACGTGGCAGGTACCAGCGCTGATCCCGGAGCTGGAGCCGACCAGCGCGGCGGTGGCGTTGCAGCGCCATGCCGAGATGGTTCGGCCTGACCTTCAGGCCGAATTCCTGTAACACATATTCAAGGATCTCGCTCGCGATGGCGCCCTGGGGACGAGCCTCGACAGCCTTCAGGACGGCGTCGCGTACCGCCACTGTACCCATTTGCCTGCCGCCCCGCGCGCCCGGCTCTCCACCGGCCGGCGCTGTCGCCGCCAAGCTTCCCCTTCGGCGCCTTTCGGTTCTCAGCCCCCTTCTGCCGAATTCCGTGAGCACGCGTTCCGCGATCTCCAGCTCACTCAGTTGGTCTGCCAGCCGAGCCCGTTCCGTGTCGATCCGGGCAAGCCGTTCCGAAACCCGTTGCTTCTCCTGTCCAATCTCGTCCAGTGTCGCCATATGCACTTTCCCTCGGGGCCTCCCGACATCGGCCATAACACGACGACGGGTGGCTATTGTCTGACAGTTTGAGAATTAATGCACGCCGTCCCTCATCGGAGAGAGCCTGCTCAGGGCGGAGCGAGAGCTGCTGTCGATCGGCTTCACGGGGGACATCGGCGCATCAGGACGCCGCGCGTGCCGAAAATCGCCAAGCTTTCCTGCGGGATTTGGATAATGTTCCGCATTCTACGCTGGACATAGCGGAAATCGTCAACCCAAGCCTCAGCGGTCGACAGAACCAGGATGCGCCGTGCTTAGTTAAACCGGCTCGAAAACGGTTGGCTCTCAAACCCGCATTGATATGGTCAGGTCTGGCTGATCGAAGGCTGAAATCCCAACACACTATTTTCGTCAGATGTTATCCACTCGCTCGGTCAGGATAAGTCCGGGCGGGAGGCTCTCATCGTGTAGACTGATCCGTTCCGCGCCTCCAACGGGCGTGAATTCCTTGAGCTTGCCGGTTCTCTGGGGAGAAACACCGGCTTTTTCCAGCTTGGCTGCAATTCGATGACGCAGAGCTTTGGGCAAGTCGAAACTCCGACTGCCGACGACACGTGCGGCGCGCAGGAACAAGGTTTGCACTTCGGCTAGGTCTGGCGCCGCCCAATCAAGGATACGCAAGGCCTCGTAAGCTCGCTCCACAAGATCGGGCGAGACAACTGTCTCTGGTCCGGCATACAGCGGTGCCCGGCTGAGAATGTGGCCTAGCGCGCCAAGGTAGGGAGCACAGTGCTTGTTCTCGCGGGCGAGGCTGCTTGATGCGTCAATGAACAGATTAGCCAATTCCGTCTTCGTCTGAATGGGAAGCCGTTCCAGTGATCCCGCGAGCCGGATAAGTTCTGGTGCAACCTTCTTCTGCGTGCGGATCTTATCGAGTTCGGGTGCGAGGATCTGCTCCTGACGTTGCCGCTCGAGGCCGCCCGCTACCCTCCGCCACAGGAGATATTCCTGAACCTTGCTTCGTTTGCCCGCAAAATAGAGACCCTGCTCGCGGAGACGCCACAGGCTGTCGATGCGAACGTGATCGGCAGCAGCCCCGAACCCCGGGCGCAGCAGGAAACCGGCGAGAATGAGCCAGGCCTCCTCGTGGTCTGCGGACCCCTTACGCCGAGCCATACAGCTTTCCAGAGCTGGCCAGAGAGCACGGACGAGGGCGGCATTCCATTCGCTCTTTGGTATTCCCAGAAGCTGCTCCAGGTTCCTGAGAAGCCGCGCCGCTGTGAGCATTTCTCGTTGTTTGGAGGGACGATTAAAGGAGTGCTGGATGCGCACTCGGGCAGCCTGGAGTGCCTGCGCGGTGACATTCGGCTTGCTATGAACCGAGACTGCTACTGTTTTAGAAGCGTTTTGGCCGTCCTGCTGGTGCGGTCGGAGATTGAATTCCAGTGACCAGCACTGCCGGATAGAAGGGTCCGCGCTGACGCAAGAGACTTGCAGTAGGCCCAATTCGTTCGCACTGGCAATCAACGTTACAGGAAGCGTGTCGGCGGTTATGCCGGGAGCGGAACCCGTGATGTTAACGACTGTCTCGAGCGGCGGAAGGGCGTGGTGGTCCTCTTCACTCCAATCGGCGACATCGCCTGCTTTGCTTATGTCGTCGCGAGTGGAGTAATAGGCCTGGAACCGCGCGGGGCGATTCGTCTGTACCTCGAGTGGAAGCCCAGTGATCTCAAACCGTTGCTCGGACGACGCCCCACGAGGAAGCACACATACAAGCGAGGGCGCAGCCGGTTCAGCAGCTTCGGGCGCCCGCCTCCTGAGTACTTCGAGAAAGACCGTGCGCGCGGCACCCGACTCGATGCGTTCTGTTCTGTGATGGACGTATTTTCCGAATAGCGCCGCGCCGCGCGCAACAGCGAGGTCGGGCTCCGCGTTTTCCAGCGCGAGCGGCGGCAAGCCCCCCTGCCATTTCGCGACCTGCTGACAGATCCTTACGCGCAGGAACTCAGGACGAAGGGAGCCGCCGTTGAACAAGATCGCGTCGACACGCGGACGACCCCGCAGGAAATGGGCAAGATGCCGGGTGACCGCGCAGTCGGAGGCATAGGGAAGCCCCCACTCTTTCAAGGCAGCTTGCGTCCGGTAGGGATATGCCTGCGCGTTGCACTCGGGGAAGAAGCCATCAAGTAACACCGCCTGGATTTCGGCACGCGTCAACTGGGCCGTGCGTAAGGCCGCAACAAGCCCGGACCCGCGGCCCGGCAATGAGATAGCGCAGGGCTCGTCCGGCCGGCCGTCGCCGGTGAGCAGCCTCTCCTTGAGGTCCCGGCAGCGGGCGACCAAGTCATCCCATTGAGTGCCCGAGAGCTTCCCGCGCTCACCGGTCAGTCGCGGTTCGAGGAGGTATGCGATCGCGAGATCGACATTGTCGCCGCCCAGCAGGATGTGGTCGCCCACTGCCTCGCGCTTGATGCGCGGGGCAGAGCCGGCACTTTGCGAGTGGAGTTCGAAGAGGCTGAAATCGGAGGTTCCACCACCAATGTCGACCACCAGGAGGTGCGTTCGATCGCTGTCGGTGGTCAGCCTGCCCGCAAGATCCGCCGCAAAATCGTGCTGCTCCAGCCAGCAGTAGAAGGCGGCTTGCGGCTCTTCAAGGAGGCGAGCGGTTTGAGGAAAACCGGCCTCCAGCGCAGCCATAAGCGTGAGCCGCTGGGCAGCCGCGTCGAATGAGGCGGGAACGGTAACAGTGATCTCCTGCCTGTCAAAATCGAAGTCGGCACCGGCATCGGCAAACCGCCTGTTCCAAGCTCGCTTGAGATGGTTGAGGATAAGCGCCGAGGCGCGTACCGGTGAAATTTTGCGGTTGCGAGCGATGTCGTCCGATCCCCAGGGCAGAAACCGCGCCGAGCGATCGGACGTGTGGTGACAAAGCCAGGACTTCGCGGAATGGACGACCCGGCCAGGCGATTCTGCGGCCTTTTTGCGTGCGAGCAGGCCGACAATCCATTCCTCGCTCTTGGCCTCCCCGTCCTGAATTTGGGCAGCGGCCGCTTCCTCCGGCAGGTAGAGAAATGATGGAAGCGCTGTGGATTCCGTTATTGCGGACAGCGAGGCCCATTGCGGGACGCCAAAAATCGCGGACCGCGCTTCGCCATGCAGCGGCACGAACGCCAGCGCGCAGTTGGTCGTGCCGAGATCGATACCGATGCTGAAACGGGCTTGCGTCATCATCGTGGGGCTTGAGTCTTGCTACTCCGTCCTGACCTGGAATTCGACTTTCCATCGGCGATCCGAGTTCATGTGCTTCATCCACAGTTCAAGCGTGCCCAGTTCGGTCACGACAGAGTTGATTTGCACAGGGACGACCTGTCCCGCCGGCAAATCAGGGAGCGGAGGCAGATTGATTTCGAGCAAACTGGTCTCCTCCAGCTCACGTGCGGCATCCGCCAGGATCTGTCCTGGGTGATCGCCGCTTCGGACTGCCGACGAATAGAACCGGAATTCGGCGGGGTGCCCGGTGAGAAGACCGAGATCTCGTCCTTCGATCAGGAGTTCTGAGCCCTCCTGCATCCCTTGCGGAACAACGCACAGCGCCTGTATCGGCGGTTTAAATCCCGGCACAGCTGGCATCGAGCTCTCCAGGCCAATGTAGTACGAGCGCGCTGCTCCGGCCTTGATCCGAATACCTCTCTGCGTCACTCGAGTTCGCCCATAGAAAGAAGCCCCTTTTGCGACAGCGAGATCCAGTTCGATCCCCCGCAACTCGCGCACCGGTTTTCCTTCATTCCACGAAGTAAGCAGCTCGAGCACTCGGTTACGGATTGCCCCGCTCTTGAAAACACCGCCGTTAAAAAGGACTGCGGTTGGCATCACAAACTCGGTTGACCCCAGCTGCCGTTCCACCGCTGCAGTAAGCGATTGACTGCTGCTCAGATTCGCTCGGCTCCGGCACAGAAACCGCGCCAGATGTTTGCTGATCACGGGATCGGCCGCAAAAGGCAGGCCGAATTCCTGCAATCCTACTCGACGTGCCTCCTGTGGCAGATCGCTGATTCGGGTCTTTGCGAAAAAACCGTCGAGAACGACCTGCTCAAGGGTCGCTCGATCAAGTGTTGTTGAAACGGTTCTGGCGAGCAAGCTCGATCCTCGTGAGGGGACCGCAATCGGGACTTCGGGCAACGACTCGTCGTCGAACAAGGCGATCTTAGCCTTGGAGGCGGCATGGACGAGCGCAAGAAATTGCCAGGAATCGACCGATCTTCCCTCGGCCGCGAGTTTGGCCTGAAGCGTATAGGCAAGAGTCAGATCCATATTGTCGCCGCCCAGGAGTATGTGTTCGCCGACGCTGATGCGTTCGAGCTCTAACGTGCCACTGCTGTCGGTAACGGCGATTAGGCTGAAATCGGCGGTGCCGCCGCCGACATCACAGACCAGGATGATGTCACCCGGAGTGATCAAGGAACGCCATTCCCCGCCTGCCTGAGCTATCCACGCGTATAAGGCCGCCTGCGGTTCTTCAAGTAGGGTGACTTTGCCAAGACCGGCGGCCTCCGCCGCTTCGGCGGTCAAATTTTGCGCAACTGCATCGAACGATGCCGGGACCGTCAGGACAATCTCAGTTTCAGAAAGGTCCCAGTTCTGCCCCTGCACGCGTCCAGCATAGAGAAACGCGTTCTTTAGGTGCGCAAGATATCGCCGTGAGCACTCAAAGGGCGACAGCTTCTCATCCTGTATATCCGATCTCCACGGAAGCGACTGACGTCGGGGGTCGATATGCGGGTTGGACAGCCACGATTTTGCAGAGGTTATGAGACGATCGGGAACAAGCGCACCATGGTCGCGAGCGAAATGACCGGCTATCGTGCGGTCCAATTATTTGCGTGACTTCTATCACCTCGGTGTGATCCGACTCCAGATCGGTGAGCGCGATCGCGCTGTTCGTTGTACCAAGATCGATGCCAAGACTGAAACGTGTGCTCATGTGTTGAAGGTCTCGGTTTGGATTGTTGTGTAAGATATTCGGAGCTGTGGGCGGTCTCCTAGGGATCCACATCGGGTCTCCCCGTCCGTCCGGCCGTTCTAGCGCACCCGCGGCCGGCAAAAGTCTGTATCGCACCAGGTCGGTGCTCCCAGCTTACTTCAGCTCGACTTCCGCAGGGGCAATTGCCGGCAGCCGGTCGGGATCGACGCGCACAATCCTTGGGAGCTTCACCCCCTCGGTTTTCCAGCCGCGATGGACGAGCGTCCCCGAGAACGGCCCTGCACCCCGGATGTTCCCGATCAGTCGATACTCATCGGCTGCATATCCCACGGGAATAGTTACGGATGATCCCTCACTCTCTTCGCGCACCGATCGAATTTGGAAGTGCTCGCGCAGGGCGGCTTTGCACCCTTCATGTACGACGCGAGCGGCGGCCCCAACCTGGGCGTTGTCGTAGGTTGTAATATCCTCCATTAGAAAGTCCACCAGCCGCCCCCGCTCCTGAAGTAAGGCGAGGAAGCTGACGATCTCAGCTTCGGCCTGATTGCCGGCTGCCGGGACCGGCATGGGCTTGGCTGTGTCAACTTTGGGGGGCTCGGGCTCGGGTCGTTCGCCTCGGCTGACGAAGAGTATCACGAGCAGAGCCAGCGCTACAACCAAAGAAGCTCCCGCAAAATATGAATGAAAAGGGCTGGATCCCGTGGACAGCGACAAGGCATTTACCGTGAACAGCGCGATACAGCAAATGATAGAAACTATTCTCATGTTCACTGACATTTTCATTCCTTTGCGGCCCGAGCCTGTGTGCGGGGAGCGAAAAGGGCAAGATATATCGACTGATGCGTTGAATGGACAGAATCCCTCCACGCGGCAGGCCGCCGCGTGGCGCGGCGCGTCAAATCGTGGTGTTTCGCTCGGTTACCGGCTCCGGCGGCCCCCCGGCCAGGCCGAAGCCAAACCTCTGCTCGATCAGCAACGCGCGTCTAAGCGCGCAAGATCTTCTGCACGACAAATCTTTGCCGAGCTCGCTATCTGTATCGGCCCCGCCCGCAACGCCATCCGTCAGCCTCACTTCTCAGGCTCACCAAAAAACCGCGTGCGTTAACAATGCAGCCGCGGGGCGATGATCGCTTACGCAAACCAGTCAACC
>VAZT01000329.1 GCA_005884825.1 Alphaproteobacteria bacterium | reverse complement strand
GGAGCGCGAGATCGACCTCGGCGACCGGCTTGGAGGCCTCGGCCCGCGCGCGATTGACCCGGTCCAGCGCGTGCATTGCCTCCGTTGCCGCATCGATCGCATTGCGGCAGGTCTCGGCTTGCGTCTTGGCCAGCAGCGGAAAGATCGCGAGCATGCCGTCGCCCATAAATTTCAATACCTGCCCGCTACGCGAACGCAGTGGGGCGGTGAGTGTCTCGAATACCTCGTCGAGCAGCTCGATGACCTCCAGCCCCGCAGTGCTGTCGGCGAGCTTTGTGAACCCCCGCATGTCGGCGAACCACAGCACGGCGCGGATGCTCTCGACCGAGCCACGCTCGATCGCTCCGGCATGGACCCGCCGCCCGGCATCCCCGCCGAGATAGGCTTCGAGAAGCCCCGAAGCGATCGTGTGGCCGGCATGCGTCATCATCGCCAGGGACAGGGCCGGCAGTACCGCCTTCAGTAAGGTGAGGTCATCCTCGCCGAAACCTTCCGGGCGGTCGGTCGTAAAAGAATAGGCGATCCCGGTTCCGCGTGAAGCGTCGCCCTCTGGCCCGAAGCGGACGATTTGAGCGAAATAGTCGGTGCCGCCGGCGCTGGCGAGCTCTTCGAGCACCGGAAAATCGAGGAGCGCATCGGGTCCGCGCAGCCGCCGGCGCAGATGCAGCCACGGATCGCTGCTTCCCCCCTCGGCCTCTGCTTTCTTGAGCAGATAGGCGAACGGGCTCGTTAGCCAAACCCGACGATACTCGCCGCCGCGTTCGAATTGTGATGGCTCGATCGCATTGAGATCGCGACGCCACAGATAGCCATACCCGCCCCATTGCGGATGCAATGTCCGCGTTGCCGCCGAGGCACGCCATAGCGGGAACCCGCCGCAAACGAGGCGCTGGCAGAAGCCGTCGAACAGCTCGGAGGCAGCAGTGCCGAGCAATCCCTGCCGCACCGCCCAGACGTGCAGCTCGATGATGCGCTGCCCGAGCGGGGCGTCAAAGCTGATCGGCCGCGGCTCGGACATCAGCTAAGCGCGGCGCCGCGCGCCGGCCTTCTCCATCAGCTGCTCCAACACCTCATAGGGTTGCGCGCCGACGACCCCGTAGCGGGCGGCGACGAAGGTCGGGACCCCGGTCACGCCCCATTGGCGCGATTTCGCCCAATCGGCATCGACCGCGTCCTTGAAGCGGCGCTCGGTTAGGACCTGGCGTGCTTCCATCGCCGGCAGACCGACCGATTGTGCGATGTCGACCAATACATCGGGATCGCCGATATTGCGGGCTTCGACAAAATAGGCCTTGTAGAGGGCGTCGTGGATTGCCTCGCCGCCCGGCTGGGTATCGGCCCATTTGCCGAGCTCTTGAGCGAGCCGGCTGTTATAGGTGTGGGTGCGCCGGCCATAGGGAAGTCCCTCGGCATCCATCAGGCCTTTCATGCGGGCGTACATGGCCTCGGGGTCGACATTTCGCACGGCATAGAGGTCCGCCATCGAGCGGCCATCAGCCGGGGTTTCCGGATGCAACGGGAAATGCACCAGGACAGTATCGATTTCGAACGTCTGCTTGAGCTTTTCAATACGCACGGTACTGAGATAGCACCAGGGTCAGACGTAGTCGGTGAAGATCTCGAGTGTGATCGGCTCGTCCATATGAGTTCTCCTGAGTTGCCAAATTCAATTCGTCGATCCCGAGAAAGGCTCGCCATCCCGGCGGGACCTATTTTTCCGCTGCTCCGAACTGTTCAAGCTCGCACTGCCTCACCGACTGAAGAGGGTCGGGCGGCGCCAGGATAGGCGCATCACAGCGTCAATCCGCCGTCGACGATGATTGTTTGGCCGGTGATCATCGCGCCCCCGGCGCACAGGAAGAAGATCGTCTCGGCGATGTCCTCGGGTTTGCAGGCGCGTTTGAGCGGAGTACGCTCGATCGAGGTAGTCTTGCGGTCCGCCGGCCAGTCCTTGTTCCATGGGCTGTCGACAAAGCCCGGCGCCACGGCGTTCACCCGGATTTCGGGCGCCAAGGTTCGCGCCAGGCTGCGCGTCAGATTGATGAGGCCCGCCTTGCTCGTCGCATAGGGGATGCTGCTGCCAGACCCCATCACCCCGGCGATCGAGGCCGTGTTGCAGATCGCGCCATGCGCTGCCTTCAGCGCTGGGACCGCCGCATGCGCGCAGCGGAACGGCCCGATCAGATTGGTTGTCAAGATTCTCGACCAGAAATCCTCGGTGAGCGCATCGAGGTCGGAGAACGGGATCGGCGTCGGGGTCGCCGGCGTCCCGGCATTGTTGACGAGAAAATCGAGCCGCCCGAGGTTATCGATCGCGCTCATCACCATCCGCTCGGCTTCGCCCGGCCGCGACACGTCCCCGGGGGCGGCGACGATCCTCCGACCCTCGGCCTTGAGCCGTTCCACCGCTTGTGGTCCGCGCGAATCGTCGGGCAAATGGTTAAGCGCCACCGTCGCGCCGCAGCGTGAAAAGATATCGGCGGCGGCGAGCCCGATTCCCGAGGCCGCCCCGGTCACCAGCACCGCCTTGCCGGCCAGATCTGCACTAATCATGTCGCGCCTCGGCTCGGATCGAAACCCGAGAGCAGCATGCGCCAGCCGCCTCGGCTGTCAAGTCACCCGGTTTCGTTTCTTGGGAGGGAGGATTGCGTAAAATATTTGTCGTTCTGAGCCTGCTTCTGCTGAGCGTCATGCCGGCTGCAGCCGGCGCGGCCGGCTGGCAGGAGGGGCTCGCGCCGCCCGGCGTCCCCGCCGCCGCATTTCCGGCGCCGAGCCGGAAGGTTGCCG
Source organism: Alphaproteobacteria bacterium (assembly GCA_005884825.1). Lineage (GTDB taxonomy): Bacteria > Pseudomonadota > Alphaproteobacteria > ATCC43930 > CGMCC-115725 > AP-15. The sequence continues at coordinate 2,763 of VAZT01000329.1, read as the reverse complement.
GGATCGTCACCGACACGTGGAGAGACGAGCAATCGCGCGACCAGGCGGGCGAAGCGGAGCGGGTCATGCGGCTATTGGACGTAAAACCCGGGCTCGACGTGGCCGATGTCGGCGCCGGCAGCGGCTATTACACGGTCCGGCTGGCACGGCGGGTCGGGCCGCAAGGACATGTCTTCGCCGAGGACGTCGTGCCCGACTATCTCGACCGGCTGGCGCGGCGGGTCGACGCCGAAGGGCTCGCCGGCTCGGTCACTCTCGTTCACGGCGAGCCGCACGACCCTCGGCTGGCCCCGCGATCGCTCGATCTGGCGCTCCTCGTCCACATGTATCACGAGGTCACGCAGCCTTACGGCTTGCTGTGGAACTTGCGCCCGGCATTGCGGCCCGGAGCCCGGGTCGCGGTGATCGACGCGCGCAAGGAGACCGCCTCGCACGGCACCCCGCCCGAGCTCTTACGCTGCGAGCTCGCCGCGGTCGGCTATCGCCAGACGGCGTTCTATGAACTCCAGGAGAGCACCTACCTCGCCGTATTCGAGCCGGCAGCCGGCCCGGCATCGCCGACTGCGATCCGCCCGTGTTCGGCCAGCCAAACCTGATCGCCTTGTAGCGGCACGAGACCGCCGACCGGCATGGTTCGCGCATCCCCAGAACTAACGACCAACCGCGCCCTCAAGGATGCCAGGTCGGGCCGGGGTTGGCGAGGATTGCGCCGGCACGGAGGCTCGTGCCGTTCATCTCCCAGATCGCGACTGCGCCGCTGCTGTTCTGCCACAGAATGTCGGCAAATCCGTCGCCGTTGAAGTCCCCGGTTCCCAAGGCGTGCCCAGCTCGGCCCCGGATTACCGACGACCGCGGCGCCGATTATGTTGGTCCCGTTCATTTCCCAGATCGCAACCGAGCCGTCGTCGTTCTGCCACAGGATGTCGGAGAAGCCGTCGCGATTGAAGTCGCCGGTGCCCTTGACGTGCCAGCTCGGTCCCGGATTGCCGAGACTGGCAGCGCCGATGACAGCGGTCCCATTGCACTTGTCAGATGATCAATATTCATTCCTTGTTGGTTGTGGTGCCTGTCGGCACACGGGCGAAGGCGAGTGATTCCCCGCTGCCGAACTGGAGCGGGGAAGCCTAAAAGGATGTCTCTGTGCGACGTCGAAGCGCGATCATGTTCGCTGCTTGCGCCGCTCGGCTCTTCTTCATGACAACGTCAATTTCGTATCACGCCTCACCATGCTTCGCGTCCGCGCGGCGGCCGGCTCGGAACGGCAGCGGCCGCGGCACGCTGCTCGGCTTCGTGCTTGTCGAACATTGCGCGCGCGGCGGCGCCGCGTTTTTCGCTGAGCTCGTCGCGGTGCTCGGTACACCAGTCGTAGGACTGGACGCGCGGGCGGTTGTCGCGGCTGAAATGCGGCATGACGTAGCGGGCATAAAGCTCGTAGGAGCGCTTGGTTTCCTCCCAATCGGCCCAGTTGTGCGCCTGCTGCAGGAAGACGCCGAACTCGCCCTGCTTCTGCTGCAGCCGCTCGATCAATGCGATTGCGTCATCCGGCGTGCCGACCACGCCGTATTTGTTCTCGACAAACCATTCGAGCGGATCCTCGCCGGCAGGCACGACAAAACGGCGCTGGTTGTTGTTCAGGTAATTCAGGTATCGCTCGAACCCGAAACGGGCGTTCTGGAACGCCTTGTCGCGGGTCTCGGCAATATGCATCGGCCCGACGAGGCGCAATCGAGCCGGGTCCATGGTTCGGCCATGCTCCGCGGCGATGTCGCAGGCGATCTGCCAATTGCTCGCCAACGCGTCGTAACCGAACGGGTTGGTTGCGGCGACGCAGATCATGCTGAGATCGTATTTCCCGGCGAGCCGCCCGCCGGACGGGGTGACGGCGCTGACCACCGCCATTTCGGGATGGGGCTTGGTGTAGGGCGGCAGATGGAGGCGCGCATTGACGAGCGTGTACCAGTCGGTCTTTTCGGTGACGGTCTCGTCACGGAAGAGCCGCAGGATCACGTCGATCCCTTCCGCCATGCGGTCGCGCTGGGTCATCGGATCGATGCCGAGCATCAGCGCATCCGATGCGAGGAGCCCCGGCCCGGCGCCGAACATGACCCGCCCGCGCGTATGGTGATCGAGCTGGACGATGCGGTCGGCCACCATCAGCGGGTTGTGGTAGGGCAATGAGATGACGCCGGTGCCGAAGCGAATGAATTTGGTCCGCTCGGCGGCGATCGCGATGAAGATCTCGGGCGAGCTGATGATTTCGAACCCGGCCGAATGATGCTCGCCGATCCACGCCTCGTGAAACCCGAGGCGGTCGAGCCAGGCCATCAATTCGAGATCGCGGTCGAGGCAGGCCGTCGGGTTCTCCTCGATCGGATGAAACGGCGGCAGAAAAATGCCGTGCCGGAGGATGATCTGGGTCATCAATGCCTCGCTCTCGGCGTATCATCGAGAACCGCATTATACGCAAAGGGGACGCAATGGCGATCAAGCGCGAGAAGATTCAGCCGAAGGGCATCCATGTCAGGATGATGGCCGGTCAGCCGGCCTATAGCCAGGTCGTGACGGTCAGCGGCACCGGGCGGCAGATCTTCGTCGCCGGGCAACTGGCCCGCGACGCCGACGGCAATTGCGTCGGCAAGGGCGACATGCGCGCCCAGATCCAACAAGTCGGGGAGAACATCAAGGCCTGCCTGGAAGCGGCCGGCGCGACCCTAGCCGACATCGTCAAGACCAACACCTACGTCACCGATTTCGAGGAATTCT
>VAZT01000328.1 GCA_005884825.1 Alphaproteobacteria bacterium | reverse complement strand
TGAAGAAATGGCTGATCAAAAAGCCTTTTGGCGCGCGCATCTCGCGCCCGGCGGCGCCGCTGAACCAGACCAGGTCCTGGGCCATCCAGGCGTCGGCGACTTTCGCCGCCCAGATCGAGATTTTAGCGTCGGCCTCCTCGCGCGCTGCGCTGAGCGCCGCAAAATCATTGATCAGGCCGGCGCTCTGCTTGATCGCGACATCGGGTTTGGGCCAGTTGTCAAAACGCGACATCCATTGCCGGTCGCCCCAGAGGAGATGGTTGAGGGTGCCGTGGATCGAGCCCCAAAAGGCGCCACGCGGCTGCCGCCGCTCGGCGTCCGAAAGGCGCGCAGCGGCGCCGTATAGGCGCCGGTTCATCTCGGCATTGTAGGCGGCCATCGTCCGGACATAAGCGGGCGTAATCATCGCAGCTCCTCGCATACGGGTCGGGCAGCGGCTTTGCTTGCTACCCTCGTCATGAAGATTTATGGGTCAGGCGAGGATCGCTTGTACAGGGGAGATAAGGCCATGAAAGCGGTGCTGTTCGAAAAGCATGGCGGACCGGAGGTATTGCATCTGGCCGAGGTCCCCGACCCGGTCGCCGGACCCGGCGAGGTCATCGTCGACATCCACGCCGCCAGCGTCAATGCGGCGGATTACAAGGTGCGGCTCGGCGGCGGCGCCTACAGCGGCAGGGGCGTCAAGCTCCCGCATATTCTCGGCCGGGACTTCTCGGGAGTGGTCAGCGCGGTCGGTCCCGGCGTCACCGATTTGCGGGTGGGCGACCTGGTGTTCGGGGTCTGCGACCAGGGGATCGAGGGCGCCTACGCGGAAAAAATCGCGATCAACGCGGCGATCATCGCCAAAAAGCCCGATAGTCTCGGTCACGCCGAGGCCGCCGCGATGGCATTGACCAGCCTGACCGCGCTCTGGGCGCTCGAAGACACAGCAAAGCTCAAAGCCGGCGAAACCATCCTGATCCAGGGCGGCGCGGGCGGGGTCGCCGGCTTCGCGATCCAGCTCGCCAAGCATCTTGGCGCCACGGTGATCACGACGGCGAGCGCCCGCAATCACGACTATGTCCGGAAATTGGGCGCCGACCGCGTCATCGATTACAACAAGGAGGACTTCACGAAGGTCGTCAGCGACTGCGACGTCGTGTTCGACACGGTCGGCGGCGATGTCCAAATCCGCTCCTATGAGGTGCTGACGCCGGGTGGCCGGCTGGTGTGGATCGCGCCTGCGCCGGCCGGGTTTCAGCCGACCCGTAAGGATGTGCAAGTGCTGCGGCCCGGAGTGGCGCGCGATCGCGCGCATCTGGAACGGATGCTGGCGTTGCTCGAAGCCGGCGCGGTATCGCCGCCGGCGATCACCCGCTATAAGCTGGCCGACGCGGCGGAGGCGCACCGGGTCAGCGAAAGCCGCCACCTGCACGGCAAGCTGGTGTTCGAAATACGTTGAAAGGAGAGACAAATGGCAGGCAATGGGCAAATGGTGATCGAGCTCGACAAGAAGCGCATGACTGCAATGGCGCAAAAGGACATCGCCACCTTGAAGTCGCTGCTTTCCGACGACCTCATCTATACCCACTCATCGGCGCGGCTCGACACCAAGCAGAGCCTGATCGGCAACATGGAGTCGGGGTCGACCGTCTACACCGCAGTCGAGCCCTCCGACGTCAAGGCCCAGGATCTGGGCAACGCGGTGGTGTTGACCGGCTCATGCCGCATCAGCGTCATGTCGCAGGGCCGCCCGAACAGCTTCAGCGTCCGCTTCACCGACGTCTACGCCAATAAAGGCGGCCAGTGGCAGATGGTGACGTGGCAATCCACCCGCCTGCCGGAATAAGCCCCTATTCGACGGGTCGCACCAATTCCAGGAGCGGGTACAGCGAGCGGTGGTGCGCGATCGGTTCGGGAGCGTTGCGAGGCGGCGCCATGCCAATGCGGTCGTGCCAATAGGTCGGCAGACCGACTTTGCTCGTGCCGAACAGGTCATAGGCGGAGCCGGCCACGAACAGGCACCGGCTAGGCACTAGACCCAGCTCGTCGAGAGCCATCTCATATGGTCGCGGGTCGGGCTTGTAGAAACCGGCGCGCTCGGCTGTGACGACGACATCGAAATCGATGCCCGTAGCGGCGACTGCTGTGGCCGCGAGCTTCTCGGAGCAGTTTGTGACGACAGCCATCCTCACCCGTTCGTGGCGCAGCGCGCCGAGCACTTCGCGAACCTCCGGCCACGGCTCTAGCTCGCCGTATCGAGCGGCGAGCTGCGCCGCCAGGGTGGGTGAAAGCCCGACCTCGGCCGCGGCCTCGGCAACCAGCGTCTCGTAGGGACGGTAGGCGCCAGTCTCGTAGGTGCGGCGCAAATAGGCGGCGCGCCATTTGCGCCCAGCTTTGGGGCTAGCGGCGACAAGATTCCACAAGGCCCAGGAATCGAGCAGCGCGGTCAGCAGGTCGAAAAGCACCGCATCGAACTTGCCCTCAGCGCTCGGCGACATTGCTTTGCGTTACCCCCAATCCGCAGTGCGATCAGCAACGCGTTGACTTTGGTGAATACATCTCAGCCATCTCCTCGTGGGTTGGCGGTGTGGCGCGCCTGAAATGCGGTTTCTCTCATCCCGCAACAGGAATAGGCAACGACCAATGATGCTTCCGAGATGACCGGGCCCGAGCTGATCGCTCTGGGTCACGCGGCGATCGCCAGGGCGCACGAGCTGATCCTGCTGGGCGGGGCGCTCGGGCTCTTGAGCATCATTGCCGGGCTGATCTCGCGGCGCGTTGGCGCGCCGATGCTGCTCGTCTTTCTCGCGCTCGGCATGCTCGCGGGCGAGGACGGCGTGCTCGGCATTCCCTATGACGACTTCACCTCGGCTTATCTGATCGGCAGCGTCGCGCTCGCGGTGATCCTGCTCGAGGGCGGGCTCAAGACGCCGATCGCCATGCTGCGGCTCGCGTTCTGGCCCGCCGCGGTGCTGGCCACGATCGGGGTTGCTGTCACCGCTGCCATCCTCGGCATTTTTGTCTCGCTGGTCGATCGCCTGCCGCTCATCCCCGCGCTTCTGGCCGGGTCCGCCGCCGCTCCGACCGATGCCGCGGCGGTTGCGGTGCTTTTGCGACGCGCCGGCGCCGCGCTCCCGGAGCGGCTGCATGCTCTGCTCGAGGTCGAGTCCGGGCTCAACGACCCGATGTCGGTCTTCCTGACGATCCTGCTGCTGCGCCTCATTGCCGAGCCCGGCTCTGTCGGCATCGGCGAAGCCGCGCTAATGTTCCTCGAGGAAATGGTCGGGGGCGCGGTAATCGGCCTGGCGGGTGGCTGGGTGCTCGCGCAGCTGCTGAAGCGCCTGAGGCTCGAAGGCTCGCTCGCACCGGTGCTGGTGCTGACCGGCGGACTTGCCGTCTTCGGGCTGGCTCAGCTGCTCGGCACCAGCGGCTTCCTCGCAACCTATCTTGCCGCGATCGTGACCGGGGCCACCCGGCACCGCACACGGCAGGAGGTCGAGCACTTCTTCGAAGGGATGGCGTGGCTTGCCCAAATCGTTCTGTTCCTCATGCTTGGTCTCCTCGTAACGCCTCACGATCTGCCGCCCTATCTGCCGGGCGCGATCATCGGAGCCGCTGTGTTGATCTTTTTAGCTCGCCCGATCGCGGTCTTCGCCTGCCTCATACCTTTCGGATTCACGACGCGAGAAACCGCGTTCGCCTCCTGGGTCGGGTTGCGAGGGGCGGTGCCGATCTACCTCAGCATAATCCCGGGACTCGTCGATCCGAACCGCGATAAGCGCCTTTTCGCAAGCATCTTCATTGTGGTGATCGCGTCGCTGCTCGTGCAGGGCTGGACGGTAGGGCTTTCCGCCCGCTTGCTCGGCTTCGCGCGCCGGCCGGTGAGCTAGGAGGATTGTTTCCGCTCCGCCATGAAAGCGATTTCTGCCGGGGTTGATACTCGGCCAAGGATTTCGTTGCGGTGAGGAAAGCGCCCGAAGCGTTCGATGACTTCGATATAGGCGCATCCGTAACGACGCAACGAGCCGCCGCGATCGGGGTTCCGTGGCAAGGCGTTGAAAAGTGCCAGCGAGCGCCGCTGGTCGGCGAGGTTCTCGCTGTGATGGAAGGGCATATAGAAGAACAACCGCCAAGCGGGTGGGACCAGATGGTCGAAGCCGCGGTCCAGTGCCCGGTCCGCCGCATCGCGAGCCGCCGCATCGCTCGCATAGGCGCGGGGCGATCCGCGAAAGATATTACGCGGGACTTGGTCGAGCAGCAGCAATAGGGCTAGGGCCCCCTCCGGCGAGGCTTCCCATGATCGCAGGGACCCGCCGGCGGCTGCTTCGTAATCGGCGAGAAACTCGCGGCGCAAAGCGGCGTCGAATTCATCGGTGCTTTTGAACCAGATCGGGCGGGGTTGCTCGCGGTCGGGGTCGGCCTCCGGTCCGAACCAGAAATCGAGCAACGATTTCGCCCGGTCGGGTGTTAGAGGCATCAGCCGCTTGCGAAGAAAAAACTTCGAATGCCCCGGCGGATAATCGTCCAAGGTGGCGAAGACCTCGTATCCGCGCTTCTCATAGAATGGGCGCGCCTCGAAGCTGGTTGTTTCCAAAGTCGCGCCGATGCAACCGCGCTCGACGGCGTAAGCCTCGGCGGCCTGCATCAGCCGCGTGCCGTGCCGTTGCCTGCGCACGGCCGAGGCGACCCAGAGATGCGTGACGTGCAGCCAGCCGCCCCAGATGTTGCCGAGCAGTCCGCCCAGCCATTCGCCGCTTCGGCTCTTTAAGAAGAAGCCCACCGGATACCAGGCCGAGAGGCCAGTCGCAGCGACATTGAAGGAGGCGAGACTCTCGGTTACAAAGCGGGTCAACTGCTCGGGTGGCAGCGGATCGAAGACGATCTCGAGTTTTTCCACCCTCATTCTCCGGTGGACGCTTCGTCGAGAAAGCGGACGAGGTGGCGGGCTTCGCGGCCCGTCGCGTCGGCGATCTGGTGCCGGCAGCTCGTGCCGTTTGCGGCGAGCAGCGTATCGGGAGGTGCCGCCCGCATTTTGGGCAATACGCCGAGCTCGCCGATCTTCAGCGATATTTCATAATGCTCGGCCTCGTAGCCGAACGAGCCGGCCATGCCGCAGCAGGTCGAGTCGAACGTCTCGACAGTGAGGCCTGGGATCAGTTGCAAGGCCTTTGCTGCGGCCTCGACGGTGCCGAATGCCTTCTGGTGGCAGTGACCGTGCAGCAATGCCGTCCGGCCTTCCATCGGGTTAAGTGCCAGCTGGAAGCGACCGGCCGCCCGCTCACTATCGATGAATTCCTCGACCAGTTGGGCGCGCTCGGCAAGCGCCTTTGTAGCCGAGCCCGGCAGCATCGCCGGAAGCTCGTCGCGCAACGTCAACAGGCAAGACGGCTCCAGCCCGACGATCGGCGTGCCGGCCGCGACGTGCGGCGCGAGTGCGTCCAGCATGCGCCGCGCCTCATGACGCGCCTCCTCGACGAGACCGGCAGAGAGAAAGGTGCGGCCGCAGCAAAGCGGGCGGCCCTTCGCCGGATCGGGGCTGACGACGCAGTACCCGGCGCGCGTCAAGACGTGTTCCGCGGCACGCGCATTCTCCGGCTCGAAATAGCGGTTGAAGGTGTCGACCAGCAGCACGATTTCGCG
>VAZT01000327.1 GCA_005884825.1 Alphaproteobacteria bacterium | reverse complement strand
CGCATGGCTCCCGAAATCATGAACGTCTCGGTGATGGGAGGATTTGCCTTCGCCGATACCGCTAAAAACGGCCTGACCGTGGTGGTCACGGCGCGCCGGGACCGGCAGGCAGCGGAGGAGCTGGCGGGCGAGATCGCCGAACTCGGCTGGGCCAATCGACAACGTTTCTACCCGCGCCTCACCTCGCTCGACGATGCCGTCGAGAAAGCGGTTGCGGTCGGGCGCAGCACCTCGCTCCCGGCCCTCGCCTTTGCCGATGTCGCCGACAACCCGGGCGGCGGCGGCCGCGGCAACACGACATTCCTGCTGCGCGCGTTTTACGAGGCCGGCGTCGCCGGCGCGCTGCTCGGCGTCTTTTTCGATCCCGATCTCGCCGCCGAGGCACACCGCCACGGTGTCGGCGCACATTTCGAGGCCCGGTTCAACCGCTCGGAGACCACCAAGTTCTCCGAGCCTTACACTGCGCCGGCGACGGTCGTCGCGCTTACCGATGGGAATTGCGTCGGCCGCCGCGGGATCTATGCCGGGCTGCGCCTGGAACTCGGGCCGTGCGCCGCGCTCGAGGTCGGCGGGGTCACCGTCGTTGTGATCTCCCACCGCGTCCAATGCGCCGATCCGATATTTTTCGAGATGATGGAGCTCGACATTGCCCGGGCGCGTTCGGTCGCCGTCAAATCGCGGGGCCATTTCCGCGGCGGCTTCGACGAATTCTTCGGACCGGACCAGATCGTCGAAGTCGATCTCCCCGGCTTAACCTCGCCGATGCTGAATCGCTTCGAATGGCAGCGCCTGCCCCGCCCGGTCATCCCACTCGACGACAAGGTCGAATGGGTCAGACCCTAGCTGCTAGCGGCGCGGCTCACGCGGCGTCGTGGAAGATGATGCCGAGCGTGTGGCGCTGGCCCGACCGCAGGCGGCTGACGCCGTGGCGCATGGTTACCCGGTAGGGCCCGCGGGTGCCTTCGACCGGCCGGTGGTGGACCGGGAAAATGACCGCCTCGCCCTGTTGCAACGGCACGACTTCCCCGCGCGATTGCGCACGCGGCCGCTGCTCGACGAGCAGGAACTCGCCGCCGGTGAAGTCCTCCTCCGGCTCACTGAGCAGCACGGTCAGTTGCAGCGGGAACACCAGATCGCCGTACAGGTCCTGGTGCAGGCAGTTGTAGTCGCCGGGCCCGTATTTGAGCAGGAGCGGCGTCGGCCGCTGCTGCCCGGCTTTGTGGCATTGCTCGAGATAGGCGGCGAGCGAGGGTGGAAACCGCCCCTCCTCGTTCAGCCGCTCCCGCCAGCGATTGGCAATCGGCGCGAGATGCGGGTAGATCGTCTGGCGCAGTCGTTCGACCACGCTCGGCAGAGGATACCTGAAATACTGATACTCGCCGCGGCCGAAGGCGTGACGCTGCATGATCACGCGACTGCGAAATACCTCTTCCCGGGGGTAAAGCGCGGCGATTTCGCGGCACTCTCCTCTGGTTAGCAATGATGGGGTGATCGCGTAACCCCGCTCGTCGAGCGACCCGGCGATTTCAGGCCAATCGATCGGCTCGGCGACAGGTTTCGCGCTAGGCTGCCGCCTCATCGGCCGCCTCCGGCGTGACCGCGGCGCGCTCCCGCGCGAGCAGCGCGCGCTTGCGCTCGAATCCCCAACGATAGCCGCCGAGATCGCCGTCGCTGCGGATCACCCGGTGGCACGGCACGAGCAGGGCGAGCTTGTTTGCGGCGCAGGCCTGAGCGACGGCACGGACCGCTTTTGGTTGGCCGAGCGCCGCGGCGATCTCGGTATAGCTCGCGGTTTTGCCGAGCGGGATCTTTTGCAATGCGCGCCACACCCGCGCCTGGAACGCAGTGCCCTGGATGTCGAGCGGCAAATCGAGATTCCGATCAGGAGCGGTAATGAACTGCACGATCCGGTCCGCCCAGTCCTTGAACCCGCCGTCCTCGGCGAGGACCTTCGCGGCGGGGAAGCGTTGCCGCAAGCTGGCCTCCAGGCTCTCGCGATCATCAGCGAGAGCGGTCATGCAGACGCCGCGCTCGGTTGCGGCAACCAATGCCCAGCCGAGCGGCGTCTCGACCGTGACAAAGCGGATCGTTTCTCCGATCCCGCCGCGCCGCCGCGCTCCCGGGGTCATCCCCAGCCCTGCCCCGGCCGATTCATAGGCGCGCGAGCTCGAGCCGAACCCCGACGCATAGATCGCCTCGGTCACCGGCTGACCGGCCTCGAGCTTGTCGGCGAGACGGCCGAGCCGGTGGGTCCGCGCGTAGTCGCGCGGCGTCGCCCCGGTGATCTGCTTGAAGACCCGGTGGAAATGAAAGGGGCTGATCCCTGCGGCATCGGCGAGTTCGGCGAGGCTTGGGATCGCATCGCTGCTCCGCAACAGCGCGCACGCTCTCTCGACTGCCGCAACATGCCGGGAAGCACGAGTGCCGTCGGTCGGTCGGCAGCGCTTGCAGGGGCGCAGCCCTGCCTCCTCGGCCGCTGCCGTTGTCTCGAAGAACGTAGTGTTCTTGCGCAGCGGCAGTCGTGATGTGCAGCCCGGCCGGCAATAGATGCCGGTAGTGCGGACACCGTAAAAGAACTTGCCGTCCGCGTCGGCGTCGCGCCGTTCGAGCGCCGCCCAGCATTGCTCAAAGTCCAACATCGTCAGCTCCTCCGTATTCCAATGAGCTCAAGATGGAGGAGAGGAGTGTCTTGCTCTATCCGCCGCTTGCTTTTTAATTCGGTTGGGTGGCGTAGCGCTTCGGCAGCATCGCGTGGATGCCCTTGTTGCCGTCCACCAATTGCGTCACCCGCATGTCGACGGCAAGGCTGCAGAACATGTAGGCGTCTTCGGGCGAGAGGCCGAGGCGCTCACCGATCAGCGCGATCATTTCGCGCAGCGCCGTCTTCGCCGCGTCGTCGAGATCCTCGTTGAAACCCATCGTGATGTGGTGCGACGGGGTCTCCGCGCGCGGGAGCTCGAATTTCAGGTCCTTGCGCAACACCAGGCGAAAGGTGCCGCAGAGAGCGGTTTCCAGCGCCGTCACGCAGACCTCGCCGTCGCCCTGCACGCCGTGGCCGTCGCCGGCAGAAAACAAGGCTTCCGGCGCCCAGACGGGCAGGTACAACGTCGTGCCCGCGACCAGTTCCTTCAAATCCATGTTGCCGCCAAACTCGCGTGGCACGATCGAGGTCACCGCCCCATAAACCGGCGGCGGCGCCACCCCCATGACCCCGAAAAACGGCGCCAGCTCGATCTCCGCCCCCCAGGGCACGGTCGCGATGCCGCGCTGGCGGTCGATGGCGGTATGCCAGATCCGACGGATCGGGAAATCTTCGGGCAAGGTCCCGGCGAGCGGCCTGATCCGCGTGTATCCCCAATTCTGCCGGGGGTCGATCGCCAGGATCTGGATTTCGAGCACGTCGCCGGGCTCGGCGCCTTCGACCGCAATCGGCCCCGTCAGAATATGCGCGCCGAGCCGCGGCTCGAGCGCGCGCTGGACCGCCAGGTGATCGGGCAAAATCTCGAATTTGCCGTCCTGCGGCAGCACATCGGGCCCGCCCGAGACGCAATCCATCGTCACCGTGTCGCCCGACGCGACGATCAGCACAGGCTTGAGCCCGGCATCGAAAAACCCCCAGTGACAGGTCTCCGGGCTCGCGCGCAATACATAATGCTGCGACATCGACAAAATCTCCCTTTGGTGGCTACAGCTCCCGGGTGCGGCGCGCCATGGCTTCGTCCCACAGTTTGTCGCGGTCGTCCTCGAAGACGAGCTTCGGCTCTTCGGGAGTGGTGAACCAATTGTGACGCGCCAGCTCGCCCTCGAGCTGGCCGGGTCCCCAACCGGCATAGCCGAGCGCGAAGAGGCTCTTCTCGGGACCCTGATTGTGGCCGATGTCGAGCAGGATTTGGCGGCTCGCGGTCATTGCCACGCGACCGTCGACATCGACGGTCTCGGCGCGCCGATATTCGGCGCTGTGGACGACAAAGCCGAGTTCCGGCTGCACCGGACCGCCGGCGAAGACGCGCAGAATGCCCGCTACATCGGCGTCATCAGGACCGGTCGCCTCCAGCAGGGCCGCAATCGAGCGCTCGCCGACCGGGCGGTTTATCACGATTCCCAAGGCGCCCTCCTTGTCGTGCCGTACCATCAGAATGACGGTATGGGCAAAACGCGGATCACCGATCGTCGGTGCTGCGATCAGCAATTGCCCGGCGAGCGAAGTGGTGTCCGAATGCTCGGGTGGAGCTGCCCCGAGCAGGATCAGCGCCGCCGCCAGCCACGCGACCGCGGCCAACCTGCGGCGAAGCGAGAGGCGAGGTATAAACATGCGCAACTCTACCTCGCCGGTCGGCGGCCCGAAAAGAGCATCGCAGAAATGCCGTTTTCCTGCGGCTTGAGCACCCCTTCTGCGGTGCTAAGATGGTCATACGCAGCGGGGGTCTCGAGTCGATGCCAGAGCAGTCCTGGATTATTACGACGGCGGTGGGAACCGGCGAGAAGGGTTATAGCGGCGATGGCGGGCGAGCAACGCGCGCCCTGCTTAACGGTCCATTCGACGTCGGGTTCGACGCACGTGGCAACCTGTATTTTTGCGATACCTTCAACCATTGCATTCGGCGCGTCGAGGCGCGCACGGGTGTGATCACGACCTGCGCCGGCTGCGGCGAGCCCGGCTATTCCGGAGATGGCGGACCGGCCACGCGGGCCCGCTTCAACGAGCCCTACGGGATCGCCGTCGATAGTGCCGGAAGCATCTATGTCGCCGACCGGCACAACCATTGCGTTCGCCGGATTGACGGCAGCTCGGGCATTGTCGCGACCTTCGCCGGCGACGGCTCTTCCGGGTTCGGCGGCGATCACGGACCGGCCTCGCGCGCAGGCCTAGTCGAGCCGAACGGCTTGGCGCTCGACCCCGCACAGACCCGGCTCTTCATCGCCGACGTCGCGGACCACCGCGTGCGGGTCGTCGATCTCGCCTCGGAGGTTATCTGGACCTTCGCCGGAACCGGCGAGCCCGAGCACAGCGGCGACGGCGGTCCGGCGACCGCCGCCGGGGTTTATGGCGCCCGCGCCGTAAAAGTCGCGGCCGACGGGACCGTCTACATCCTCGAGCGGCAGGGCAGCACGTTGCGCGCGGTCGACCCGCACAGCGGGATCATCACCACGGTAGCCGGCACGGGGGAAAGAGGCTATGGCGGGGACGACGGGCCGGCCCGCGCCGCTTCTTTCAACGCGCCGAAGGAGCTGGCGATCGACCGCGAGGGCAACCTGTTGGTCGTCGATACCGAAAACCATGCGATCCGCCGGATTGACCTGCACACCCGAAGAGTGGAGACGATCGCCGGCAGCGGCCGGCAAGGCGGCGACGGTGACGGCGGCCCGGCCCGCGCCGCCGCACTCGACCGGCCGCACGGCGCAGCCGTCGCCGCCGACGGTTCGATCTATATCGGCGACACCAACAATCACCGCATCCGCAAGGTTGCTAGGCCGTGAGTTCGCGGCACTTGACCATGCGCAAGGGCGTGTAGGTCAGCGCTACCGTGCCGTCCTGTTTGACGACGCGGATGCGGGTGCGCACGAGACCGCGGTCGGGGCGGCTCTTGCTGCGCCGCGCCTCGACGATTTCGCATTCGGCATGGATCGTGTCGCCGGCGAAGACCGGGTTCTCGACATTGAGCTCCATGTTCAGGAAGGCAAAGCCGGTGTGCTGCATCGTCGACTGCACCAGCAGCCCCTCGGCAAACGCATAAACCAGCGCCGCCGGCGCCAGCCGCTGTTTGATGTCGGATTCATGCG
>VAZT01000760.1 GCA_005884825.1 Alphaproteobacteria bacterium | reverse complement strand
TTGGACGAGCATTCGGACGGGTTGCGCAGGATAGTCGATAATCTTCCGGACCTGGGGGCGGCCCGGCTGATCCTTGTCATCGATCAGTTTGAAGAGCTTTACGTCACAGCCGCTGGCCCGAAAGAACGAGAGGTCGTCGAGGCTCAGCGGGACCGTTTCATCGCTACCCTGATCGATGCTGCAAGCGACCGCGGCGGACGTCTGATAGCGTTGATTGCGATGCGCAGCGACTTCCTTGGCGAAGCCATGCGGCATCCGAAGCTGGATGCCCAGCTAGCACATTGGGGCTTTATCGTCCCTGCTATGGGTAAACAAGAACTGGAACATGCGATACGCAAGCCTGCAGAACAGACCAAGTGGCCGTATAAGTTCCAGGATGCTTTCGTCGACCTCTTAGTGAACGAAGTGCTTGGCCAGCCCGGTGCGCTGCCATTGTTGCAATTCGCTCTTCAGCGGGTTTGGGATGCACTGCCGGCAGATCCTGCCGTGACGCTGGACAATCTTGGGGGCGTCGGCGGTGTGGTGGCGGGGTACGCGGAAAACGAATTCGGCCGGCTTCCGGAGACAGATCGAGCTTTTGCGCGCCGTGCTTTTTTGGACATGGTGAATCTCGGCGAGACCGCAGACACCCGCCGACGCGCAAGACTCGACGAGATTACCGCAGGACCGGCCTTTGCAGGTCGAGAGCTATGGGTGCTCAGACAGTTCGCTCGACCGGAGGCGCGGTTGATCACGCTGAGCCAGGAACCGGGCGGCGCGGTGACCTTCGAGGTTGCTCATGAGACGCTGATCCGGCGCTGGGATCGGCTTCAGAAATGGCTGCACGAAGGCCGGGACGACGTGCGTTTCCTCGCTCGTGCCCGCGAGGCGGCAGCCTGGTGGGAAGAGGGGAAAGGCCCGCTGTGGACCTCCGTTCAGCTGAAACAGCTGTCTGAATTCGCGCAACGCTCACCGGGAGATATGACCGAGAGGCTGATCCGCTTTTGGGATGCCTCAGTTGACGAGGAGTTGTGGCAGAGGCGCCGAAGGCGCCGGTCGTGGGCAGCCGCAGCGGTCTTCGTGGTTCTGGTGCTCTGCAGCGCGGCGGTGGTTGGGGAGGGTATTCGAAGGTACGTTTTCCGGTTACATTCAGCTTGTCTACGAGGTAGGCCGCGAAACACTGGCCGCCAATCAACGCCTCATCCGGATAATGAAGCATGACGGCGCTGTATGGACTGTCGCTTTCGACCGGACGGGCGAGTTTATCGCTACTGGAGCCAATGACAAAACGGCACGGCTGTGGGCGGTCCGCACCGGAAAAGCGATCGGTCTGCCAATGCTGCATGACGGGCCCGTCTCGACAGTCGCCTTCAATCCCGGTGGCGACCTAATAGCCACCGGATCACAGGACAAGACCTCACGGCTGTGGAACGCGCGGACCGGTGAACCGGTCGGCAAGGCGATGGTGCACGATGGCCCCGTCACGGCGGTAGCCTTTGATCCGGCGGGCGAGCTTCTGGTCACTACATCTCAGGACAAGACGGCGCGGATCTGGAATGCGCGCACCGGCGAGCCGGTCGGCAAGCCGATGCAGCATCATGATGCTGTAATCGCCGTCGCGTTCGATCCGAGCGGCGACCTAATCCTCACCGGCTCGCAGGACAACACAGCACGGCTCTGGGACCCCAGCACCGGCGAACCGATCGGCAAGCCGATGCAGCACGAAGGCATTATCACGGCCATCGCCTTCAGCCGAAACCAAGAACTGGTGGTGACGGGATCTGAGGATGGCACGGGGCGGCTTTGGAGCACCGAGACCGGCGAGCCCACCGGCGAGATCATGCAGCATGGCGGACCTGTCCGCGCCGTCGCATTCGATCAGAAACACGAGGTCGTCGTGACCGGCTCAGAGGACAACACCGCGCGGCTCTGGGATTCCCGCACCGGAGAGCCAATCGGCAAACCGATGCAGCACGACCACCCGGTCATAGCAATAGCGGTTGACTCGGCGGGCACGGTCATCGCCACCGCGTCACAAAACACCGCCCGGCTCTGGGATGCCCACACCGGGGCACCGCTTGGTAAACCGATGCAGCACCATAGCGCAATCAAGGCCATAGCACTGAATTCCACCGGCACTCTGCTTGCTACCGGAGCCGAGTGGAAGGACAACACGGCGCAGCTCTGGGACACGCGGACCGGCGATCCGGTAGGGAGCCCAATGCGGCACGTCAGCGACGTGTTGGCCCTGGCGTTCGACCCAGCAGGCGGTCTTCTGGCTACCGGATCGGCCAGCAATACGGCGCAGTTGTGGAACGCCCGCACTGGCGCGGCTGTCGGCAAACCGATGGAGCACACCGGCCCGGTCACGGCCGTTGTCTTCGATCGCAGAGGCAGGTTTCTCGCTAGCGCATCGGGGGACAACACGGCGCGCCTCTGGAACGCTCACACGGGGGACCCTATCGGCAAGCCTATGGAGCACGGCGGCCCCGTGTGGGCCATCGCCTTTGACGCGAACGGCAAGCTTCTCGCTACAGGATCGGACAATGCCGCCCGGCTCTGGCTTACTCTTTCTGCCCAAACGCTCTTCGAACGAGCACGCGCGATTCTCGGATCCGAAACCGAACCGGTAAGGCCCTCGTCATCGCCGGCGTTATTCATTTGGATAGAAAAAAAATGGGGACCTTGATGTAGCTCATATGCGAGGTTTCTAACCACATTGCCGGCAGCGCCGCGCGAAGAGGCCGTTCCGGAGCGCGCTCAAACAAGAAT
>VAZT01000326.1 GCA_005884825.1 Alphaproteobacteria bacterium | reverse complement strand
GACATCGGCCGCTGTCGTGAAGCCATTCACGCGGTTTTTGCTGTTTCCTTTTCGGCGAAAACGTTGTGCCGAAGCTCGGCTGCTCCAGAGCACGCTTGAAAATATCGGCGAGGGTTTGAGCGTCTTTGACAGCCGGGGGCGGTTGATCGCATGGAACGCCCGTTTCTGCGAACTGCTCGAATTGCCGCCGGACCTCCCGGTCGGTGCGCCCCTTCGCGACATCCTGATGCTCCAAGCGGTGCGTGGCGACTTCGGTCGCGACGACCCCTCGGCCGAGGCCGCCAGACGTCTCGAGTCGTTCTATCGCGATGTACCGACAACCAAGGAACGCGTGACTCCACGAGGACGCATCCTGCAGATCAGCCGCCGCGCAATGCCGGACGGGGCAATTGTCTCGGTTTACTCGGATGTAACTGAACTGAGAGCATCCGAGCGAAAATTGATCCAGGCGCGCAACCAGGCCGAGATGGCAAATCACGCGAAGAGCGAGTTTCTCGCCAATATGAGCCATGAACTGCGTACCCCGCTCAACGCGATCATCGGATTTTCCGAGATCATTGCGCATGAGCTTTTCGGTCCGCTCGGCAACGAAAAATATCTGGACTACATGAAGGACATTCACCAAAGCAGCCTTCATTTATTGTCTATCATCAACGCTGTACTCGATATGTCAAAGATCGAGGCAGGAAAACTCGAACTATCGAAGGAGCCGTTGAACGTCCGGCATCTGATCGGCGAAGTCGTCCGCATGATGCGGGAACGGGCCGACAGCCGTGGCATCGAGCTCGTGACGAAGCTGTTGGATGGGGAGGTGGAAATTTGGGCCGACGAGCGCGCAATAAAGCAAATATTTCTCAACCTCCTATCCAATGCAATAAAGTTTTCCCGAGACGGCGGCGAGGTCTGTATTCGCGTGGTGTCGGATGAGCCCGACCGCGCCGTCGTGGAATTCGAGGATCATGGTATCGGCATGAACGAGGAGGAGTTGGAGCGCGCCCTCCAGCCTTTCGGACAAGCACAACCATCGACGACGCGCAATTATGGCGGCACGGGTCTGGGGCTGCCGATCACCAAAGGCCTGATCGAAGCGCATGGCGGCAAACTGGCGATAGAAAGTCGCGCGGGTCAGGGGACCGTTGCGCGCATCTTTCTGCCCACCGAACGAAAGCCGCTGATGGCCGGCGCTTGACTGTAGCCGCTTACGCTGCCCTTGGCGCTGCGGCTTGCGGCCGAAGCACGCGAAAGAGCAGAATTCCCGGCAGGGTCGTAGCGGTTATGATCGCCATTGTCCGAAAACAGCCGGTGTAGGCGGCAAAAACCCGGTGGCTCAGAACTTCGGAGGGCGAAATTAGGCCGGCCGCCGACGGATCAAACACCGACAAGGAATTGCCATGAATTTTTGCCTGCAGCAGAGCTGTCATCGCGGCAACGCCGGTTGCGCAGCCCAGTTGCCGCAACAGGCTGTAGACGCCGGCCGCATCGGTGCGCAGTTCCGCGCCAAGGCTGGAAAAGGCGAGCGTGCTCAGAGGGGTGAAAAGGAGGCCGACACCAATTCCTTGGATTGCGCTCGCTGCGGCCAACCAGAGTCCGCCCCCATCGGGTGGGACTCGCGACATCAGCATGAGAGCCGCCGAGGTGACGATGATTCCTATCCCGAGCAATGCCCGGTGATCGACCCTGTCGATCAGGCGTGAACAACAGCGCGCCGATCAAGAAATTATAAAACACCGCCGCGGAAAAATTGAGGCTGCGAAAAACCTGAAACCTGAACAGGGTAAACTGCCACCGGAGACTGCGAATTGCGATACCCGCCAACGCGAAGACGGCAACTGCGGCTTCGGCCGCGGTCTCAATGGAGAACGGCCAAGTCTGGCCGATCATCCGCTGAAGTGCCAGTTGCAGCGACCCTACGCCGATGATCAGCAGCACAAGTCCGACGCCGTCGATGCGGGCCTTGGTGGTCGGCTCGATGGTCGATGGCACCTGGCCTAGCCCCATGATCGCGATCAAACCGAGAGGAACGTTCAAAACGAAAATCCACCGCCATGAGCTGAGGTCGGCGATGACACCGCCGAGGACGGGCCCGAGGATCGGGCCGGCCATGATCGTCGCTCCCCAGATGGCGAGCATTCGGCCGTGATCGCGTTGCGGATAGATATCGAGAAGGATTGCTTGCGCCAGAGGCTGAATAATGCCGGCTGCGGCGCCCTGGACTAGACGGAATTGGATCAACGCGACAGAGGAAGGCGCAATCGAGCAGAGCCCAGAGGCGACGATGAACAGGCTGAGCGATCCGATGAACAGTGGCCGCGTGCCGTAACGCCGGCGCAACCAACCGGTGAGCGTGGCCATGATTGCCGAGGCGCAAAGATAGCTTGTCATCACCCAGGAGCCGAGCTCGATCCCGCCGCCAAGACTTTGCTCGAGCTGAGGCAGAGCCACATTGGCGATCGTCGTGTCCAAGGCCTGCATGGCGGTTGCGATCATCAGCGCCGCCGTCGCCTGTCGCCGGCCCGAACTCGCTTGGATGCGTGCCTCGATGCTCATTCGGCTCCGCGCTTTGCCCAATCCGCTGATGAGGACTGCAACGACGAGCACGCGGGTTCGCGCAACCGCGACCGTGCCGCTGCCCCCTATTCGATTAATAATTAGCGTGCGCTGGTCCGCAGACTGTCGAACAGTTGTTCTGCAGAGTCAACGACGGAAACAAAAAATCCGGCGCAATTTAAGTTATATTGGCGCGATTTGATCGAATCGACAAAGTACCATTCGATGAGGGTGGTTCACCTGCTGTTAATCTGCGATATATAAAATCGGTGATCTCCGGAAAATTGTCCGGACATCGCGCTGCGAGGGTTTCGTGAACCGCCTGACGATGCTTGTTTCCGCCGAAGGGACGTGGATGCTCGAGGACAGCAGCGAGTTTCGCGCGGCATTGGGGGATCCGGAACCCGATTACGATGGCGCTGCCTTTGCCGTGAAGAACCTGGGCTTTATCAGATTTCAGATCCTGGACAAATCGATCATCGAAATCGATCTGCATCCGCGCAATGTCGAGATTCCCGCGCTGCTGGCGGTTCAACAGCAGATCTTGACGTCGCACATCAAGCTGTTTCGGTTGAAATACTTTGATCTGGGCTGGAAGTCGGAAATCATCTGCTCCGCTGAATTGGCTGTGGCGCGGCTCTCTGAATTGTGTGCGCCCAGATTCGCTTTGTCAGCCGAAGACCGTTTTCTTGTCGAGCCGCAGGATTATCGAAGGCTTTACGAATCCGAGCAGGGTCCGCTTCAGCTTATGGCTCAGAAGTGGAGAATGTCCTTCGGCCATTTCGATCCCAGTGTAATCGCGTTTGCGATCAACAAGGATCTGCTGTCGCGTTTGATCATCGTCGGCGTGAGGCCGGCTCGGGCCGAACCCGTGTTCCGCTTTATCGGGGATGGTCACACCAATTGGCTCGATGACAACTACCATCTGCATGCAATTGGCGGAAGAGTGGAAGACCAGCCCGACAAAACCTACGGACAATGGGTGTCGCAATTTTATAAGAGCGTAGCGAGCACCGGACAGCCGCGTTACGACTATGTAACGGCTTCGATCCAACGGCCGCCCGCCACCTATACGACCCACTACGAGAGATTGCTGCTGCCGTGGAAGACGCCCTCCGATGAGGTGCTGGTAACGTTGACATCGCGGGGTCTCGGGGCGGACGCCGCCGATAAACCTTCGGTCATCGAGCCGGAGAACTCCTTGCCGAGGTATTCGGCAATGTCCTCATAAGCTTCGTTCTGGGACAAGTACGCAAGCACGACCTCGAGGTCGCCCCAGGGCGAGGCGGGGTAGAAAATGCTGTGACTGGCATGCTTGTAACCGTAGCCGGCGCTGACGCCCTTTGCGACAAGCACCGGGGCGACGAGCGCGATCGCCCATTCTACCGGCCAACGCGACATCGCATAGGCTCGACCCAGCCTTGCCAGCAGATGAGAGAGCCGGTGCCCGCGAAAATCCGGCCGTATCCAATGTGATCCGGCGCAGAACACGACCCCGCCGATGTGCCCGGCGGCCGGCGCCGTAACATTGCAAAGCTGGCCCTCGCCGTGATCCGCATAAAACATCGCGTGCGCCTGTTCGCTTAAGCTCGTTTCCGGCCAGTAGTAAATGCGGCCGGCTTGCGTCAACACGATGTCGCCTGCCTCGTTTTCGCCAGAAATCCAATAAGAGTTTTCCGGCGACAAATCGCAATACGCCGGATTGTACATATTAACCAACTTGAACCAGTTGCCGTGAGCGACTTCCCGCTCGTTCAAATAGAGCAGCTCGCCGAAGTCATGCCGCAGCCGCAGACGAAGACCCATCTGCCGTGCTGCCATGTCGCCTTCGAGAACAAATCGGGAGAGGAGGCGGGCCGGACCATGCTTTACTGTCAGCGCGTCCGGCAGCCGCAGATTGTTTTCCGGGACAATATTGGGGTAGATGAGGGTCATGATCATCTCCTCTGTCCGGCTGCTGTACGCATGTATCCCAATGCTCTGGAAGTCAGAGCCACTAGTGAATCGCTGATCGTTTCTAGTCAGACCGCAACGAACATTATCAGCATCATCCGACGATTGCGTCGGCTCTCGTCGCCCCCGCGAAAGCGGGGTCCAGGGTAGTTGGGACGGCGATGCACTGGTCTTTTTGGGTCATACCGGCTAACTGGGGGGTCGAGGCGCGGACAGGCATAGCGAGGGATCCGAATGAGCAGCAAAGAGCAGTTGAAGCGAGCAGTCTGCGAGACCATTGACCGCCGCGCCGACACCATCATTGATCTCGGCGAGACGATCCTCCGGCATCCGGAGACCGGCTTCAACGAGGTGAAGACCGCCGCCCTGGTCGCCGACCGGATGAGTGCACTGGGGTTGGCACCCCGCACCGGTCTGGCGCTGACCGGCGTCAAGGGCCGGCTCGCCGGCGGAGCGCCAGGCCCCCGTCTCGCCTTTATCGGCGAGCTCGACAGCCTGCGAACCTCCGAGCACCCGCTCGCCGACCCTGTCACCGGAGCAGCCCACAGCTGTGGTCACAACGCGCAGATCGCCGGGATGCTGGGCGCGGCGATCGGATTGACCGAAGCCGGGATCGCCGGCCACCTCGCCGGCGAGATCCTTTTCTTTGCCGTGCCGGCCGAAGAATTCATCGACGTCGAGGAGCGGGCGGCGCGCGTCGCAAAAGGCGAAATCGAGTTCATGCTCGGCAAGCCCGAGCTCGTCGCCAAAGGCCATTTCGACGATATCGACATGGCGATGATGATCCATACCGGCTCGCGCGATGCGGCAGGTGGAACTCGCGCCTTTCTCGCCAAGTCGTCGAATGGCGCGCTGGTCAAGCGCATCCGCTTTGTCGGCCGCGCGGCGCACGCCGGCAGCCTGCCGCAGCTCGGCGTCAATGCGCTCAACGCGGCGATGATCGCTATGAACGCGATCGCCGCGCAGCGCGAGACCTTCTGGGAGAAGGACACGATCCGCATTCACCCGATCATCACCAAAGGCGGCGATGCGGTCAGCGTCGTACCGGCCGAGGTGACGATGGAAACCTTTGTCCGCGGCGGCTCGCTCGAGGCGATTGTCGACGCCAATAAAAAGGTCGACCGTTGTCTGCGCGCCGGTGCGATGGCGATGGGCGCCGAGGTCGAGATCCATACGATCCCCGGCTATCTGCCGCAGCGCAACGACGAGCGGCTGGGGGAGATCTTTGGCGCGAATGTCGAGAGCTTGTTCGGGCCCGGAGAGTTCCACATCGGCGGGCACCGGACCGGATCGACCGATATGGGCGACCTCGCGCATTTGATGCCGGTCATCCATCCTTACGTCGTCGCCGCCGAAGGCAAGGCGCACGGCGCCGATTGGCGGATCAACGAGCCCCGGCACGGTTATCTGACGCCGGCCAAGCTGCTGGCGATGACGGCGATCGACCTGCTCCACGGCGATGCTGATCCGGCGAAGGAAATTCTGGCGCAGTTCAGCCCGGCGATGACCAAGGAGGCCTATCTCGAGTTTCAGCGCAGCCTGTTCCGCACCGAACGGTTCGCCTCCACCGAGGGATGACGATGGTCGCTAAATTCGGTTGAGGCGGCCGGGCGCGTGGTGCTTAATTTGACAGCCTAGCGCGTGGAACAATTTGTTACGCGGCGGGGCTTCACTTTTGCTGCGTTCCGGAGAAAAATCCTCGCCTGACTGGAATGGCAGGAGGGGCCGCGAGTTAAACAGTCAGGACCAACTGCCCCGCACCCGATGGGCGAGGGCGGTCGTGAAACGTGCGCAGCTCGGAGGTGCGGAGAATGCCTTTCGACGGAATAGACGGTTTTGACAATCACCCGATCGCTAAACTCGGCGCGGTGGAGCGCATGCTTGCAACCGAGCAGCAATGGTGCAAGGGCCGGTTACGCGACGCCCATGGCCGCCATTGCCTGGTCGGCGCAATCGAGGCGGTCGGAGGCCGGCAGGTGTTGCAGAAACCCATTCTGCAAGCCGCCAGGGAAGTCAGCGGCAAGCGCTATTGGCGGATCGAATTCTTCAACGATGACCCGCGCACGACGCACGCCGATGTGCTTCAGGTTCTGCGTCGCACGCGGGAGAATATGATCGACGGGATGATCTGCAGCTTTGACCGGCAGCCCCGGCATCGCAGGTGGATAGGCGCCTTGCGCGCTCTGTGCTCGCGCGGCGGCTTAGAGGCCGAGGCGATTTCGCCGGAGAGCGCCGCCCGGTTTTCTCCGCGCGAACCTCTTGTTCTGCGCGGCGAACCGCAAGCCAACGCACAGACCGACCGCGTGCTGGAGTTCCAGCACTAAGCTGTACTTCGGACGCGTCCCGCGGATCCGCATTCGAGGATATAGCCGCCCGAGCCTTGCTTCTCGGGATCGGACGTTGCATTGATTGCCGGGCGGTCGTCGGCAGCAATGGGCAATGAGAATGCATAGCCTGTGGTCGGATGCGGAAGCCAAGCGGCTGATCGACCACTATGCCGCAGCGGGGGTCGGACGCGACGTCGCGTTGCGCGTCTACACCTCACGTCTCTTGGGCGGGGAACCGAAGCTGGTGTTGCACGGCGGCGGCAACACCTCGGTCAAGACCGTCATGAAGGACCTTCTGGACGAGCAGGTCGAGGTCCTTTGCGTCAAGGGCAGCGGCTGGGACATGGCGGCAATCGAGCCGGCGGGTCTTCCCGCCGTAAGGCTCGCACCGCTGCGTAAATTGCGTGGGCGCGAGGCGCTCTCCGACGAGGAGATGGTCCGGGTGCAGCGCGCCAACTTGCTCGATCCCGGGGCCCCCAACCCTTCCGTCGAGACATTGTTGCACGCCTTCCTGCCGCACAAATATGTCGATCATACCCATTCGACGGCGGTGCTGAGCCTCGCCGATCAGCCCGACGCGGCGGAGCGCTGCGCGGACCTGTACGGCCGGCGGATGGGTATTGTGCCCTATATCATGCCCGGTTTTCTGCTCGCCAAGAAAGCGGCGGAGGTGTTCGAGTCAGATCCCGCCGTCGACGGGCTCGTGCTGCTGAAACATGGGATCTTTACCTTCGGCGATACGGCGCAGGAGGCTTATGAGCGCATGATCGCGGCGGTCTCCGTTGCCGAAGGGCGGCTCGCGCGTCGCCGCAAGACCGTGTTTGCCGCGGCGCGGGTGCCGGTAGCGCTCGCCGGGCCAACCGAGGTCGCGCCGATCCTGCGCGGCGCCTGCGCAATCGCCGATCCGACAGGCTCGGGGTCCTATAAGCGGTTCGTCCTCGATTTTCGTTCGAGCGGAGCGGTGCTCAACTACGTTAACGGGGCCGAGCTCGGGCGCTACGGCCGCGCCGGCGTGGCAACCCCGGATCACACGATCCGCACCAAGAATTACCCGCTGATCGTGCCGGCCCCGGAGGCGGGTCGGCTCGACGCGTTCAAGGAGGCGGTGCACCAGGCTGTCGCTCGCTTTGTTGCCGAGTACCATGCTTATTTCGCCCGTCACAACGCGCGCCATGACCCGCCAAAACGCGAGCTCGACCCGATGCCGCGGGTGGTCCTCGTGCCTGGTCTCGGGTTGTTCGGGCTCGGACGCAGCGCCCGGGATGCGCGGATCGCCGCCGACATCGCCGAATCCAATATCGAGACAATCACCGATGCCGAGGCGATAGGCCGGTTCGAGCCGGTTGGCGAGGCCGATCTGTTCGACATCGAATACTGGTCGCTGGAACAGGCCAAGCTCGGCCAGAGCGTCGACAAGGCGCTGGCCGGACAAATCGCGGTCGTCACCGGCGGTGCGGGTACGATCGGCCTTGCGACGGCGCGCGCGCTGAGCGGGGCGGGCGCCGAAGTGGCGCTGCTCGACATCAATGCCGAGGCCATTCAGGCTGCGGCGAAAAAGCTCGGCGGCGCGGCGCTCGAGATCGAATGCAACGTGACCGATCGGGCCGCGGTGCGCCGGGCGTTCGATCGCGTCGCGATGCATTTCGGCGGTGTCGACATCGTTGTATCGAACGCCGGGGCGGCGGCGCAAGGCCGTATTGGGGAGGTCGAGGATGAGGTGCTGCGGCACAGCTTCGAGCTCAATTTCTTCGCGCACCAATCCGTCGCCCAGAACGCCGTCCGGATCATGCTGGCGCAAGGCACCGGCGGATGCCTCTTGTTCAACGTCTCGAAGCAAGCGATCAATCCCGGCCCCCAGGCCGGGCCCTACGGCCTGCCAAAGGCGGCGACGCTCTTCCTCGTTAGGCAATACGCGCTCGAATACGGGGCCGACGGCATCCGCGCCAATGCCGTCAATGCCGACGGCATTCGTGGGGGGCTGTTGACGCCGGAATTCATCGAGCAGCGCGCGGCCGCATACGGAATGACCGCGGCACAGTACATGTCCCGCAATCTTCTCGGCCGCGAGGTTACCGCCGAGGATGTCGCTCAGGCCTTTCTGCATCACGCAGTGGCGCTGAAGACGACGGCCGACGTCACGACTGTCGACGGCGGCAATATCGCCGCCGTTCTGCGCTGATCGGCCGGTATAGCGATCATGGCAGATGTTCGGATCAGCGCCGGCCGGTTCGCCTTCACGGCGCGCTTTGAGCGCGCCGCGGCGCCGCGTACCTGCGACACATTCGCGAGCATGCTGCCGTACCGGGAGCGCCTGATCCATGTGCGATGGAGCGGCGAGGCGTGCTGGATCCCGCTCGGGGATCTCGATCTCGGCCTCGGCTACGAGAATGCGACGAGCTACCCGGCGCCAGGCCAGCTGCTCCTTCACCCCGGCGGTATCAGCGAGACCGAGATCCTGCTCGCCTATGGCAGCGTCCGCTTTTCGAGCAAGGTCGGGCAGCTCGCCGGTAACCATTTCCTCACGATCGTCACGGGAATCGAGCAGTTGCCGGAGCTCGGCCGGCTCACCTTATGGCAAGGAGCGCTGCCGACCGTGTTCGAGGCGCTCTGAATCAGATGGCGCCGCCCTATCCACCACGCGACCTGACCGGTTATGGCGCAACACCGCCGCACGCGCTGTGGCGTCAGGGGCCTGGGCTCGGGCAGGTCTAGTGCCGCGAACTTGCACGGTAGTAGGGGACGTGGGTATTGGGATCGAAATATCCGGCGTAAAAGCGGCGGACATGCGGCAATAGCGCCTTCGACAGCCGTCGGCGCTCGACCTCGTCATCAGCGAGGGGGCGCTGTAATGATTGATGCAGCTCGCGCAGTGCCGCGTCCCGGTCGACACGGGTGAAGCGTCCGTCCTGGTAGACCACTTCGCCGGCCACCATGACGAGGTCGACAGCATCGGTGCGCCCGCGTTGCAGCACAGCGTCCAGGATTGGAGTCTCCGGATCGAGATAGGGATAGGCGATCTTGTCCCAATCGATCAGGACGAGATCGGCGGCCCTGCCGACGGCCAGGCTGCCGATCCGGCTGCCAAAGGGCGTCGTCATCGCGCCGCCGACGGTTGCCATGCGCAGAACCTGGCCGACGCTCGGGACATCCGCTTCGTCCATCCCCGGCACGCGATGCGCGCGCAACACCATCCGCATCTCCTGCAGCATGTCGCGATCGTCATTGATGCCGGCCTCGTCGAGGCCGATCGCGGTATTGATACCGCGCTCCTCGAAGAAATTGAGCGGTGCAAGACCGCTGCGCAGGCGGAAATTGGAGCTGCAATTGTGGCAGATATGGGTACCGGCCGCGGCAATGCGGTCGAGATCGGCCTCGTTGAGCCATACGCCATGCCCCAATGTCAGCCGCGGCCCGAGAAACCCGAAACGATCGATATAATCGAGGGCGGTGCCGCCGCCGCGCCGGCGGGCGTATTCCTTCTGGTAGGCGGTCTCGACGAGGTGCATGTGCATCGGCGCGTCGTATCGCTCCGAATAGTCGGCGAGCATCATCAGCGCAGCATCGGAGCACCAATGGAGATTGGCGGGAGCGAGCTGAATCTTAACCCGTTCCTTGTCGTGGTGCTTGGCGCGGAGCTGTTCGAACAAGGCGCCGTAATCGGCGAGCGACACTTGAAAGCGCGCGAGATGCCTCTCCATTGCCGGATGCAGCTCGGCCGGCAGGCTTGCCGTAAATTGCGCGGCGAGCCCGCCCGGCAGCCAGCCGTGCAGGTGCTGCACGGTGGTGATCCCGGACGCGATCATCTCAAAGGCGGAATAGAGGGTATCGAGATAAAGATCGACATGCCGGGTGACCAGCCGGGTGACGAACCACAGCTCGAGCGGCATGTCGGGCGAACCGTGCTGCACCGGCGTCAGCCCGATATGATGATGACCATTGACGAACCCCGGCAATACCACCTGGCGCCCGGTGCCGATCACCGGGACCTCGGAATGCCGCTCGGACAGCTCGGCAAACGGGCCGATCTCCGCGATGACGCCGTCGCGCTGCAATACCGCGCCGTCATCGATCTGTTGCCAATGATGGCGATCAGCCGGCTCCGTGAAGATAGTACGGCCGCGGATGATGCTTGGAGGCACCTCTTCTCTCCTCAGAGCTCGTGAGTCTTTGATGGGCAGCCGCGATCAGCGCTGTGCGCACTTCGAGACAGCCGCTTCGCGGCTTCCTCAGGATAACGCTTTTTCTTAATGCCATCAACAAACCACCTTATCCTGAGGAGCGCCCGGAGGACGCGTCTCGAAGGGAGCACCTACTCGTGTAACTGCTGTTGGCCAGCCGCATCGTTTGTTTTCAGCTTTTCTCAACGAAGTCGCCCGCACACTGCCTCGTTGTCCCCCAATGCAGAGGATAAAATGCGTGTGATCATCCCAACGCTGGTCGGTTTGGTGGCTTTGGCTGCCACGTCGGTACAGGCAGCCCCGGTCCCAACCAGCCCGCATCACCACTCGAAGTGGCGCGAGACGCCGACGCAGAACGTCCGCAAGAGTCAGCGATACGATCATCTCGTAAGCACCAACAGCAGCTTTCGCGCATCCCGAATGAGAAAGGAATGCGGGCCGATCGGAGATGCCGAGTTGCGTACCGACTGCCTCGGGTCCTTCAATACGTATGAACCCCGCTAGGGCAACCCCGTCGGCCAGTTTCTGATGGGTTGGCGCCGACTGTAGTTAGGAGCCCCGGGCCCAGTGTCTGGGGCTTTTCAGCATCGCTTCGTAAGTCGCACCCGACGACCCGGTATTATATTCACCACCAGGCAAGCGGCCAAACTCTCATGCCTTGCCCGCCGCAGCGTTGGCAGCGGCATATCTGGGCATACCAGCCGGCGCCGAACTCATCAAAGCCCTCATGCGCGGTATCCTCCCCGCAATCCGGGCAGAAGCGGCGGAGCCGCTCGGGTCGGTCGCCGGAAAGAGTTGCGCTGCGCCGAGCGAGGTCCGACCCTGACGACCAATCCCCGAGCCCCGCGAAAAAACCCTGCAAGCGGTTTAGTCGAAGCGCGCCGACCGGGCCGCTGAGCTGCTGCATCGAAGCAAGACCAACTCGATCGAGAATATGACGGAGGGTGAAGGGCAGTGTGGCTCGGGCGATCATCGCGTCCTCCTGCGAGGCGCCGATACCGCTGCATCAAACATGCCAGCCGAAAATGCCTACACTATCCTTGCGTTCTGGTGCTCACCTCGAAGTTTGTCCCTGGCACCGGATGGGCAACTGCATCGGCCTTAGGCACGTCAGGATCAGGCTTCGATGCCGAGCAGCTTTGCCGCAGTGCCGCCGAGGATCGCGATCTTGTCGTCGTCGCTGAGGCCCGGGGTCGAGAGGATGTGATCGACCGGGACGCGGTTCCACGGAAACGGGTAGTCGGTGCCGATCACGACTTTGTCGGGACCGGTTTCGGCGATCAGGTGCCGCAACCCCTCGGGGGTGAACATGATCGAGTCGAAGTAAAGCTGACCGTCCTTGAGGTATTGGGTCGGCTTCTTCTTCGGTAAGGGGCCGACGCGGTTCGGGAAGGTCGTGATGACGGCGTCCGAGCGCGCCGCGTAGGACGGCAGGAAGCCGCCGCCATGGGCGGCGCAGATCTTCAATCCCCGAAAGCGATCGAGCGTGCCTTCGAAGATCAGATGCGACAAGGCGATCGTCGTCTCGAGCGGGTTGCCGATCGTGTTGGTCAACAGGCCGCTGCCATTCAGCCGGCCGCTCGGCTCCAATTCTCTGGTGCCTAAGGGATGCATGAAGATCAGGATGCCGAGCTCCTCGGCCTTGGCCCAGACCGGGTGGAATTTCGGGTCGGCCAATTCCTGCCCGGCCACGCTGCCCCCGACCGAGAGGCCGCGCAGGCCGAGGGTCTTGATCGCGTATTCGAGCTGCTCGACCGCGAGCTGGGGATGCTGCAGCGCAACCGTCGCAAAGGCGACAAAGCGGTCCGGCATTG